>JBIIDM010000128.1:0-10116 GCA_044238365.1 Bdellovibrionota bacterium
GAAAGTGATTGTTTTGTGAATGAGGCGTGGTACTCCACGCCGCAGTGAACAAAATCAATCATTTGACGAAGAGATTGGGAAAATACCTGAGCAGTTACACGCCAAGATTCAAGTTACCACGGGCCCAACCCTAAATCCGGAAACTCTGACTTCCAAAACTCAGTAATTGAACAGCTGTTCCCGGATTCAAAAAATTCTCAATAAATACAAAAGAGTACAGCAATATTTTTAAAATGTTTGCGCGCGCTATTGTAGCTTTTTTTAATGTCAGCTCACCCTATGAAAGCTACAACACACTGAATTCACAGGGTGAACGCGATATCAGCGAAGAGGGACGAAGTCCCTGGGCCCGAGCGCCGAGCGGGAATAGCTGGTAATTGAACCTTATAGCCATCGTCAAAAATAATGCGGTTTTGAGTCGCATCTCGGCGATGGCTATGTGTTTGTTTTGACTCGCCTCCGCGAGTCGTTATAGTAATCTTTAATACTTTATTATTTTTGAAGATTACTATAATAACCTGAATTCGACGTAAGAACAGTGGATAAAGTAATTTCAGCTATTTACCACAGTTCTTACGTCGAACTCAGGTTAACAATGCACTATCGCTAAATCCGGAAGCACCTAGCCCAGCATTTTTTGTTGTAGCTGACGGATGACACCCCGACGGGTCACCCCAGAGCTGGGGAAATATGGACCCAAGCGGGGTCGAACCGCTGACCTTTGCACTGCCAGTGCAACGCTCTACCAACTGAGCTATGGGCCCTTGCATACTAAAACACAAAAAAAAGAGTAGACTAATAGAACACCTAATTGCAAGACTTTAGACAACTTTTGCAGAAATTCTTCTCCCTGACTCACTGGCCGCTTATATTCTCCTCTCAAGAGTTGCAAACTGTTGTGAGCTTTAGTACTTTGAGGAAGTTCGGGCTGTGGCGCAGACTGGTAGCGCGTTCCCTTGGGGTGGGAGAGGTCGGAGGTTCAAATCCTCTTAGCCCGACCAATAGTGCACCTTCCTCGGGCATCTTCTTTGCATTAAAAAATGACGCTATCTTAAAATGTTACTATCGCGTTATGGTGGGAACTCTTCGTGTGAATCCATCTCTGATAAGTTGATCGGCCATTACCCTTGTAATAACTGCAACGCTAGCGACGGCTGCTGGTTCGCCTGAGCAAGAATAGCGACCCCTGCCTGTTGCAGGATGTTCAGTCTTGTTAACTCAGCTGCTTCTTCAGCAACATTGGTATCACGGATAGTACTTTCCGCAGCCATAAAATTCTCACGTGCAACCTGAAGATTTTTTATTGCGCTATCAAGTCGACTCTCTGCAGCACCCAAGGTTCCGTGGTTTCTCGTCACAGACCCGACTGCTGCTCTTATTGCATCCATAGCGTAACGCGCGGCGGACTGTGAATCGGAAAGAGTGACATCAATAATCGAATACTTGTGAGCCGTACTCCCTTGAGCCGCGAGGCCCAGGGACTGAAGAGTCACCTGGATCCCCGAGTAGGTAATCTGCGATAGCGAAGATCCGTCGAATCCTACCTGAAAAACCACATTCTCCCCACTACTCAGCAGCTTCAGTCCGTTGAATTCCGTTGTTTCGGATATACGAGTTATTTCGCTAGTAAGCGCGGTAAACTCTAGTTGAAGCGCCGAACGCTGGACGTTACTATACACTCCGTTTGCCGACTGTTGGGCTAGTTCTGCAAGTCGACTCAGAATATCAGTAATCTGCCCGCACGCACCATCTGTAATAGTGATAACCGAAACACCGTCATTAGCATTTCTAATTCCAACCGCGGCGATTCGAGAATCAGCCTTCAGGCTCTCCGCAATAGAGAGTCCTGCGGCGTCATCTTTCGCGTGGTTAATGCGAAGCCCCGACGAAAGTCTCTCGTACGCCGTAGCAAGGCGTTTAGTCGATGCGCCCACATTTTTTTGGGCAACTATCGAAGAGATATTTGTTCGAATATTAATACTCATGCCATCCTCATCTCGATGAAATAAACCTTCCTACCTGAGTTCGACGTAAGAACAAAGGTAAATGGTCGAAATTGCTTTAGACACGAGAGGCGTGCAGTGATATAAAAGCGCAAGCGTAGCTCACTACGTTGAGCATTTTATATCATGAGCAACGAAGTGGATGAAGTAATTTCAGCCATTTGCCGCAGTTCTTACGTCGAACTCAGGTTTCATAGCTAAACATCTCCTAACCACCCAGAAGCGACAGAGCGAGCGACGGCTGCTGATTAGCTTGCGAAAGAACCGAGACTCCGGCCTGTTGGAGAATATTCAATCGCGTCAATTCAGCTGCAGTTTCTGCCACATCTACATCTCGAATTCTACTTTCGGCCGCCTTGAAATTCTCACGAGCAATTTCAAGATTCCTAATACTCGTCTCCAAACGACTCCCCGCCGCTCCCAAAATACCCCGACCACGGGCAACGGAGGTTATAGCGCCTCGAATCGCGTCCAAAGCAAATCGTGCTGCTGATTGAGAAGTGATCACTGTTGAATCTATGATGGAATACTTATGACTAATAGAGTTGGGCTCTGAGAGTCCAATTGCCGCAAGAGTGGTATCAATCCCGGAATAGCTTAGCTGGGAAGTCGATGTTCCATTGAAACCGATCTGGAAGACCACATTCGCCCCACCGCTCAGCAGACTGAGACCATTAAATTCAGTGGTCAATGCGATCCTAGCTACTTCACTTGTCAGCGCGCTAAATTCGAGCTGTAAGGCAGATCTCTGAGTATTACTGTACACACCGTTGGCTGATTGTTCCGAAAGCTCGCCAAGACGAGAAAGTATTTCTGTTATTTGACCAATTGCTCCATCAGTTATCGCGATCATCGACATGCCATCATTTGCATTTCGGATGGCGACTGTTGCCAGACGCGCATCAGCATAAAGACTATCAGCGATAGCCAGGCCGGCAGCGTCATCACTTGCCTTGTTAATTCTCATTCCCGAGGAAAGTCTTTCGTATGCTTGCGTTAAGCCGTTAGTGGTCTGGCCTAGGTTCTTCTGGGCAACTAGTGACGACAGGTTCGTCCGAATATTAATACTCATAGTTCATTCTCTCCCCTTTCGCTATCTCGAACTGAGGTTACGAGATAGCCTACACAATCGAAAATCACTTTATGAGACCCTCAAAGACCTCAATCAAAATATGAAAATAGAATCTCATGAGGAGAATGCAAAAGGTTTGCCAGCAGATGTTGTGGGTATTATCCGGCGACGTTTGTGTTCTTTTGACGTTGGCGGGATGACACTACTTTATCGACGTAATTCCTTGTAGTATCAGGAAGAAATGGCCTTACGCTCGCAAAATGTCCGGGATCTTCGCCCTGACGCTTAGCTTGCTTTTGAGCCCATGCGACTCTTCCTTCTCCGGCATTAAATGCCGCGATGGCAAGTTTTTCCCTAGAGTGATCGTCGGATGCTCCAAAAGTCGATATTTTATTTGTTAGCTTGGTATCACTTGCAAAGATGTCAATCAATCGCCTCAAGTGGCGCATTCCTAATTCTACATTAAGTGAGGGATCGTAGGGATCATATGACCTCGATAGCTCACTCCGCTGCAAGACCTCCTTACCGGTCGTATCAAGGAGCTGGAACAATCCCTTACTCTTATACCCATCACGACTCATCGCTTTAGGATCAAACGACGACTCTGTTTCTATTATTGCCAAACCAAGCGAAGAATCTAACTCAAATCGTTTTGCAGCATCGTCAACCAACCCAGTTATAAAGTCTTTTATATCTTCAGGACCCGCCTCTCGGATTGAGACTCTATCGCTTTTAATCACGAAAGGTGTGGGTGGTTTGGCAAGTCCGATGTCGACCTGCAAGGGCAGCTCAGGAGGAGCGAGGGGGGGCATCAATCTTTGAGGGACACCTAAAATCGGTGCTGGCAACTCCGATGTCCCTTCGTCTAAGGATAGACGGCCCATTACGTTCTCGGATGAAAACTCATCCAGAGTTTCATCGTTCAAATACCGCTCTAAGAGCTTCGCTTCAGGATTGAATCTAGTCGAAATCAACTCATTCGAAGTCGAACCCGAGTTAATTTTAGTTTCGGGTTCAAGTAGGGCTCTTAAGGTCTCAGAGTTGATACTTTGAGCGCGCGAATTACTTTCATTAGAGGTGCCATAGGTACCTGGACGTTTAGCGTTTACAGGCGCATCGAAAACTTGGGCTTTAATATTCCCATAGGTTTCTAGATACTTTAGGTACATGGAAAGTTGACCTCCCGAAATTTAAATGCAAGCGCATGCCATTATGAGATTGCACGTTTCGTTCCAATCTTATTCTTTCAACTATTTAGGTATCTTCATGTCAGCCAACTTTCTTTGAACTCCATGGGCTACAACCTCCTCGTAGCGTTGCTCGGAAATAACTCCTTTCATCTTTGCCATGGCCTTTTCTACCTGAGCCCGCACACTCGAAAGCTCAGCTGGATCAATCTCTGCCTCAAGTATAATTTCCATCTCCGGCTTCACCGGCCTTCGTTGAGCCTGAATACCTGAAATATTGTTTATACCTTTGCCCAGTATGGGTCCCTGCAATTTTGAAACAAAATAGTCAGGTAGAGTAAAGGTTTCAACCGACTCAACCGCTCGATAAAGAAACCCTACCGGGCTCTTACTCACTAGTTTACTCTTTTGAGTACATAGATAGTCAAAATATTGTATGATATCGGCGATCTTTCGCAAAGTATCGCTACTCAATCCGGAGAGTAATCTCAAGACCTGAGAGGGTCTTAAACCGCGAGCCACTAAGTCATGGTTTAGGTTCTTATAAAAATCGGCCGGCGCTGTCTGCCTTTCTTCGACGCGGTCTATCGTAGATTTGCGGGATGCAGTTCCAGCCAGATCATAAACGTCACGAAATTCGCGCGATCCGCCATCGCTCGTTCGAGCATGCCCAGCTGGGACATGCACAACAGAGTGGTCCTCGTTGATCCCTGCTGCCTGGGTCATTGAATAAAATACCACCTCTAAATACTTTCCTTTTCCAGCGCATTCAAATCTTTTTAAAAATCCCTTGCCGATTAATTCCTCAACACCCGGTTCAATTTGCTGCAACAGTGAACTGGCGTATTTGAAATTTCGGGATACCCCTATCTTTTCATGACAGAGCGCAAAGAGGTTTTTGCGAACCGACGATTTATACCAAAAATGCTTATCTAGATAACGAAACAATCTTTTTGCTACAGCGGTCTTAAGTCCTAGATAGAAGTCCAAATCTAGTCTTTTGATAAAACCAACCTTAAAGGATCGAAACATAACATCACTCCAAACAAAAAAACTGTTCGGCAAATCTCCACCTGAATGAGAGTTGATCTCGTACTCGTCAATTAATCCAAAATTCCTGGTTGTGTGTCTTTTACTTTCGTTATCAAAGAAACCATTTATAGTCTTAATCCTCACCCCACTCAATCTATCAAGAGCCTTTTGTAATCTTGTGTAGCTTCGTCCTTCCGTACTCCACTTTAGAACTCGGAGCAATTCATAGCGAGTAAAATATATCTTTCGCTCAGAAAGGCCTGTGTCCACTGAAAGCTTTAACAATCCCAGGAGAACTTCATCATCACTAGATGTGGGTAAGCCAAATTTATCAGCGCCTGTGATAATCCATTGGCGCTCGATGTTATCGCCATTTTTTGATGTGACAAAATCAGTGAATTCCAATGTTTTGATCCGGGAATCAGTTCGTTTTGACAGAACTGAAATAGGGAACTCCACTAGATTCATCTCATCTCGCGAGAGTGCTTTGAAAGAGTGGTCGTTACGATGATGAGAAGACATTTTTAAACTCCGAGCTACTATAGCGTGGCAACAGCCTAAGAAATCGGGGGTGAATCTACTACGAATGAAAACAGCCAGAAGAATACTAGAAACAACAACGAAATCTAAAATTAGATTACCGCACTTTAGTTAGTAGGAACAAGTCTAGATTGTTTACTTAGTTTCAAGTGACCAGCAAAAAAAATCTATGATTATAGTAAGTTGGCCGATGATATTTATCTAGATGCACGATGATATTTATCTAGATGCACGACAATCCTTATCTAGATGCACGATGATCCTTATCTAGGAGCACGAGCCGTCTTATTTGAATACTCGATAAGAGGAGTTTTGTACTCGTGTAATTAGATAATTTTCCGATCTGTCGGTGTCGTGCGTTGGAATAAGTTTATTTTCTCGACCTAGTCACAAATCTTTCAAATTCGAGTATACTCTCCGAGGAGAATCGCAATAACGCGACGCCTCTCTTAATTATTTTTTGTGGAAATGGCGTATGGCAAGGTATCTTGGTGTTGTTAATCAGAAGGGAGGGGTCGGTAAGACCACGACGAGCGTTAATGTGGGGGCCGCCCTCGCAGCAATGGGGAAGCGTGTTTTGCTAATAGATTTGGATGCGCAAGCAAACTTGACCGCCCATCTTGGAGTCGGCTCGGTCGAGCAGGGGGATGATGGGAGCATCGAATGCGAAGCAGGGACAAGCGATTCAACTATTTACGAGGTTTTAAAGGGCCTAAAGTCCATAAGGGAAGTGCGGGTGATTAGATCTGAGAATTTAGATGTGGTTCCGTCTTCACTTCTTCTGAGTGCAGCTGACTTGGAATTAGGTGGTACTGTAGGCCGAGAATTGATTCTTCGGCGGGCGTTAGTTCCGGTAAAGGATGATTATGACTATATAGTAATTGATTGTCCTCCGGCACTCGGTCTCCTATCACTTAATGCGTTGGCAGCTGTGAAAGAGGTAATTGTTCCTGTGCAGAGTGAGTATTTGGCCTTGCACGGGGTTCGGCAATTACTTGATACAATCGATCAAGTTCGCGAAATTTATAATCCGGAACTTCGTGTAGGCGGGGTATTGATTTGTCTCCATGACATTCGGAGACGCTTGGCACGGGCGGTTGCTGAAACCGTAAAGGGATACTTTGGCGCCCTTGTATTCGATTCAATCATTCGTTCGAACGTATCTCTGGCTGAAGCACCGGCGAACGGCCAGAGCATTTTTGAATATTCGCCACGCTCAACCGGAGCCGAGGATTATCTTGCATTAGCTGAGGAGATCAACAATGAGCAAAAGAAAGTTGCTGTTGGCCAATAATCCGCTTTTAGCGGGGCCTAATCTGGATGAACGTGTTCGTCCCTTTGTACCGCCTGTCGGCGCTAAAAGTTCAGGTCCATATCGAGAGGTGTTGCTGTCTGAGATCCAAAGAGACCCGTCGCAACCCCGAAAAGTCTTTGACGAAGACAAAATTCGTGAGCTAGCAGACTCAATAGGGGAGTATGGGGTTATGAGTCCGCTGCTAGTCAGGGAGAGACGAGATGGCGGGTATTTGTTAATCGCAGGCGAGCGTCGTTTCAGAGCTTGTACACTTGCAGGACTAGAAAAAGTTCCCGTTATTTTAGAGGTTCATGATAGAGCAAAGGCTGATGTGCTGTCCATGCAGCTTGTAGAAAATCTCCAACGCGAGGATCTCAATTCGGTCGAAAGGGCCGAGGCGATAGCCGCTTTGCGAGACGCATTTGGTTTATCAGTACGGGATATTGCCAAGAAATTAAGCATTTCCAAAAGCATGGTTCAACGGTCATTGGATATCCTTCAACTACCCCTGGATTTACTTAATGCCTTAAAACACGGTGCGTCGGAGTCGAAGGTTCTGTTATTGGCCAGAATCACTGATCCTGATGTCAGAGCATCGTTACTTGAGGATCTGGATCTTTTGACAAGAGGGGAGCTCGAGAAGGAGATAACCGGATTTCACAAAGATGGTAAAGCTGCGGCTCAAAAGTTGGGAACCAGTGTCGAGTCATCGGAAGATCGGAGGGTGGCGGATGAAATCCAGCGTGCGTTGGGGATGAAAGTAGTATTGCAACGGGGAAAACGCGGTGGATCAGGAAGGCTGTTTATAGATTTCTATAACCAGGATGATCTCCAGGAGTTATTTAAGCGACTAGTGATGAGAGAGTAGTATCGAATCTTGTCCCACCGTGGGACAGGAAGCGTAGGGAGTAGGGACCAGTTTTTCATTATGGGGGTGTCCCACGGTGGGACATTTCCATAAATACATCTGTACGCGATCCGAATTGCTCACGAGTCAGCGTCACCTGCAATGTCTAGGCGCAGAGTAGTGAGGTAGAAACCGGGGATTTAGCCCCCGTGTTCTCGAATGCTTTATCTATCTTATCAGCCCGACAATTCTATTCGTGCTGAGTTATTTAGCCCACTAACTATGGCTGTCGCACCCATCTCGATTAATTCGGTTAATGGAGCGGTTCCATAGACAGGTGTTAGTTTTTTTATCTCGGTAGCGGGAAAGAAAGGAGTACATACGTGAAAGAGTTGGAAGAATTGCGAAATGTGATCGAATGTGGTTTATTTGCTGTTGTTGATCAGCTGGAAGGTTTGAATCCATTTAAGTCCTCCTTCTACTATCTTTGTTCCACCGGAGGTAAGAGACTTCGCCCATTGTTACTTTTAGCGCTTCAATTAGATTTAGATCCGAGAAGTTCTATCAATCTGAACACTGTCATTGCCTTTGAGTTGCTTCATCAGGCGTCTTTGCTACATGATGACCTACCAGCCCTTGATAATGATGACGTTCGCCGTGGTCAGCCTACCATTCATGTTAAGTTTACGGAACATGAAGCAATATTGCTGGGAGATTGGCTCTACGGCAAAGCTATGCTACTCGTAATGACTTCTAAGCTTGATCCCATCCTTGCAATAAAAATAGCCTCCGAGCTATCTAGTCTTTGGTGCTATATTTGCGAAGGGCAGGAGCTCGATATGCGAGACCCCCAAGATCTCGATTCTCTAAAAAACGTTCGTTTTTTTAAAACTTCTAGCTTTTTCGAGACGATAACTCGGGTCGCTGTTCTCCTTTCGTCTGTAGAAACAGAAGAGATTTATTCCATTGCACGATGGGGGCGAGACCTTGGAGACCTTTTTCAGGAAGTCGATGATCTACTGGATCGAGAGCAGCAGTTGGAATTCAAGGGAAGGCCCTATTCTTCGGATATAAAGAATCAAAAGGGAAATGTTGGATTGCAGTTTTCAACGGTAAACGAGTGTCGTGAAATGAAAGAAGAGTTATTTGCGCGTCTTCTTTCATTTCACGATAGTGATTTCAAGCTTACCAAGGAAGTTCTTAAAATTACATTTAAACCAATTGAGACATTGTAGTTCAGGTAAGGTCTTTCTAAGTATGGGGTTATTTGTTCGGGGTGAAGACTATGGGAATTTTTGGTCTGATACAGTTAGTTGAAGAAGCAGGAGACATTCTTCTGAAGATTCGTGAGGAGGGGCAATCAGGTAGCTCCCTTTGTGAGGATATAAAGCCCGATGGTACCTTGGTAACTCGCGCAGACTTTGCGTCGAATGATTATCTGTTAAGGGGCGTTAGTAGGGCCTTTCCGAACGTTGAAATTGTTTCGGAAGAAAGCCTTCATGAGGCCAATGGTTACGCGTCGCATTTTTTAATAATGGATCCATTGGATGGAACTCAGGCATATTCCGATGGTTTAGATGAGTTTAGTGTTCTACTTGGGGAAGTACGTAATGGGCAACCATTAGCAGGAATTATGCATTTTCCTGCCTTAAAAAGGACATTGTTTGCCTGTACAGGTTCCGTAACCGCTATGAATGGGACCGAGGTCAAGGTTTCCTCACGCAGAACTCTCGGTGAATCCAGCGTTTCTTGTCGAAAGTGCGGTACTGTAGGCGATTCAAGAATAGTTTCTCATCCTCTGGATTCAGGGTACGCACTAATGCAGCTAGCTATGGGCAAGATTGATGGTGTTGTAATCAAGATGGTAACACATCGCGAGTGGGATATTGTAGCGCCTACGGCTATTATCCTTGCGGGCGGTGGGAAAGTGAGTGATGAGAGAGAGAATACGATTACTTATGAGAAGCCGGGAATCAATTTTAAATATTTTGTGGCTTCTAACGGTCATTGCCATCAGGAACTTTTGGGCCTTGTTAGTACGTTGTCTTAAAAGCCTGTGTTAAACATCAGCTGTTCCCGGAGTCAAAAAATTCTCAATAAATACAAAAGAGTACAGCAATATTTTTAAAATGTTTGCGCGC
>JBIIDM010000129.1:0-10114 GCA_044238365.1 Bdellovibrionota bacterium
CATTCCACCATTTTGCAAATTCGCTATTTTAAGGTTCCCAGCCCACGCGCTGCTTAACGTTAACGGAAGCAGCACAAGTAGGTGGCACACAAATATTGGCATAAGCCGGGTAAAACCAGATCGCTGCCTATTGGGGAGTGTTGTCTTGTTCATCATGCCTTCTCTACTTTTTTTCGCTGCTATTTTTTTTCCACACGTATAGTGACTCAACAGAAAGGAGAGATGTAGCCGGTTTTGATAGTTCATAGTAGTCTTGAAAAAAAAATTGCCAGTTTCACAATTTAGACGAGGAAGACGACGAAAAAGGCATAGTAAATATAATTTAGAGCCAGCTTTTTTCGCAAGAAGTTATTGTATAGTTTGACTCTGCAAACCTGATTTCGACGTAAGAACAAAGGGTTAGAGGATATTTCCGTAATTGCTGTCATGAAGTCAAGAAAATAAATCCTTCTAGGTGATCCTTCACCTAGTCGATATGTTTCCTGAAATTTCAAGGCTGCGACTGAAATTTACACTGAAAAGTTAGCTAGTTACTTTAAACATACTCCTTCTCTTCTCTAAAATATTATGAAATGGCGATTTGGTTCTCAAAAAATCGAGAAAAATAGCGAGCGTAGCGATGCCACTGCGACCGTGCCGACAGGCAAATCAATCTTGGCGCCAGCCAAGTTGATTTAGGAAGCTAGTTGAGGCCCCTGTGACGGTGATCCGATCGCAGAGAGCTTTCCACGGGTGTGAGCAACTCGAAGGTCCCCCTCATAATCCCTGAGAGTTGGTCATGCCTGTGGAAAGCTCTCTGCGACCACCGATAGTCACATTAGCTGTAACATTTAAACACTCGATTATCCTCGATCCATAGTCGCAATTATTCTTTTTCGAACTATTTAAAGAGCTAAAGACCTCCTAGGAACATGCTGTCATTGGTGGTCGAGGTATTAATCAGTCCTCGCCACAAGCTTCCTTTTCGGTAAAACTAAGAGAGTCATGCCTCAAACTCACTACGTTGTCAGTCTATTTCCTGAGTTTGACAGCTACATCGTTCTAAAACGACCTTTCTCCGCCTAACCCGTTGAAAATACTAGACCCAAAGCTAAAAATCTTTCAAAAGCTGTAGTGACAACTTATACCGAAAAATATAATTTTAGCTATTGATCTGTTTGATGTTTTTATATATTTAGTGAGTATGTTTATAAAACGCACTCACTCAAAAAATTTTACCTATCTTTCGATCGCTGAAACCTACCGCGATGGCGGCAAGGTCAAACATCGCATCATTGCGCCGTTAGGGAGAGAGGATGAGCTTAAGAAGGATCTAACATTAGAACGACTGG
Source organism: Bdellovibrionota bacterium (assembly GCA_044238365.1). Taxonomy (GTDB): domain Bacteria; phylum Bdellovibrionota_C; class UBA2361; order UBA2361; family JBIIDM01; genus JBIIDM01. The sequence goes on from JBIIDM010000129.1 coordinate 1,332, forward strand.
TCAGTAGCATCATGCGAGTGAGCGGAGTGGAGCTCCCTACGCCAACTGGCCAGGCCGACAATGCCGATGAACTTGTATCGCTGAAAGATATCAGCGAAAAAAGTCGGCGAATTTGGGGGCCTGTAAAGGTCTACCGGAAAATATGGGATGAACTTGGGTTGAGCACGATTCTTGGTGACACGTGCCGGTCCGCTCAAAGAGATTTTGATATTGCTGAGACAACCTTTCTCATTTCGCTTTCACGACTCATGCGCCCCTCAAGTAAGTTGAAAGTTTATCAACAGCAGGAGCGCTATCTTGGGATCGACCCTACGAAATTGCACCACTTATATCGTGCACTTGATCATCTTGCAGCTGCCAAAGAAAAAATCGAAGGAGCCGTATATGAACGTCAACGAGATCTCTTTTCACTGACAATTGATGTCGTTTTCTATGATGTTACTACGCTGCATTTTGAGAGCGTGCAATCAGACGAACTGCGTAATTTTGGCTACAGTAAAGATGCGAAGTTCGGTGAGGTCCAGGTGGTAGTAGGGCTGTTGGTAGACACCGAGGGAAGACCCGTTGGCTTTGATGTATACCCAGGGAATACCTTTGAAGGACACACGTTGAAGTCCGCTCTGACGAAATTAAAAAAGAGATTCAACATCGGAAAAGTCATTGTCGTCGCTGATCGGGGTATTAATTCAAAGATAAATCTCAATTGTATAAAGGAGATGGGTTATGATTATATCGTAGGAAGTAGGCTCCGTAATCTTCCGAAGTCGTACCACAAGGAAATACAAAACCGCCACGATTACGAACCTTTTAGTGAGGGGGCCGACGACACCACAGAAAGGTCACTCTATAAGATAATCCAGTATGACAACAAGGTTGTTGTCGAAGATGATTTAGGAAATAAAAGTAGTAAATGTCTAAAAGAAATTATTCTATGCACTTGGAGTCCGACAAGGGCTCGAAAGGACTCTTTTGATAGAGAGCGTCTAATAAAAAAAGCACACGACCTTGTTGCCTCTCCTTCTAAAATTTACACCAAAAAAGGATCTCGCCGATTTATAAATGCTGATACTCCTGACAAGCTGTCAATCGACCAGAATAGAATCGCCGAAAAGATGCAAAGTGGGACGGCTTCTATGGCATACAGTCATCCGATACTAAACTTTCTCACGGTCAAATTCTGCACGCCTACCACACTCTTTGGAAAATAGAGGAATCATTTCGCATCTTAAAATCTACTCTTCAAACACGGCCGATCTTTCATTGGACGCCCAGTCGTATCATGGGTCATCTGGTCACCTGCTTCCTCGCATTCCTGATCGAAAGAACTCTTGAAATTAAACTCAAAAAGGCAAATCTCATCTCTGCACCAGAGCAGGTTCGCGAAGCTCTCGATTCCCTTCAGGTGTCGACCCTTGAGATCGGGGACCCCTCGATCTCTCTCTCTATCTCCCCTCTACGCCAAGTTCGCTGGCTAAGGATATCCTCGAAGATACAGAGTATTAACAGCCTTATACAGTATATTAAGCAGGCCTAATCGTGTTGAATATATATAGCTCCTTCCATAAATATTCGCCTTGACAGTTTTGATGCCACAACATAGATTCGGCGGCATTAACGCAATAGAGCTGACAGTTCAACTCACAGACATTGCTTGGCAGTTATTCGTAACCATAACGGGATTGGCATGAAAATTAGAATTTATACTCTTATTCAAATCTTGTTGCTTGTTATCGCCTTTCAATTGCCAGGAGTATCTGTTGCTAAGAGCGAGGGCGGGCAAGTTCTGAGTGTCACTATTTGGGATACCGCAAAAAATAAAGCAGTGCGGGAACTTCATAACAATGACGTCATCAATGTAGCGACCTTGTCAAGGTTTTCCCTGGTGGCAAAGACCTCGCCAACCCGAGGGGTCCCCAGTGTGGTATTTTCTTACCAAAACAATCTGCGGTATCGCATCGAGAATGTCTACCCCTATTCAATAAGCAGCGATCGTCATGGAATGATTATACCTTGGGATTATGGAACTCTTGGGGACAAAACAATCAGTGTTGGTCTCTATTCGAAACCAGGTGGAGTCGGGGTAAGGACTTCTCTTAAATCCTATCGATTTTCAATCGTGAGTCATCCGGAGGCTAATTGCACACCTGCCCCAAGTCCAGATCAATTCTTACGGAATGTTCAAATGGTTGGAGTGCGTGCTGATCACACCTGCGCACTAAAATCGGATGGGCTCATTAAATGTTGGGGGAATAACGGGCATGGAAAGCTTGGTGATGGTACTACAGACTCCAAATTAATTCCTGCCAAAATTGCAGGTACTGATAAGTGGCATAGCGTGTCAGCAGGATGGTCTCATACCCTTGCTATAAGAAATGATAGCACGTTGTGGGGTTGGGGGGCGGACGATAGTGGTGAGTTTGGTGAGCCCTCGAGAGATCGACTCACTCCAACTCAGATTGGTGCTGATACCAAATGGCGGACTATTTCAGCAGGAGCTTTCTATAACTTGGCGATAAAGAAAGATGGTACGCTATGGGCGTGGGGCACCAACTACGAGGGTGAGCTGGGTGATGGGACTACTTCTACGAGGAGAGAGCTTCCTGTACAAATTGGAGGGGCCACTAAGTGGAGTTATGTGGCAGCAGGGACCTCGCATTCAGCTGCCATAAAGGATGATGGCACCTTATGGGCTTGGGGCCGGAACACTGAGGGGCAGCTTGGCGATGGTACTACTGATGATAGAACAATACCCACCCAGATCGGATGTGCTTCTAATTGGAGTAGAGTAACGACAGGAGTCTCTCACACCATTGCCCTAAGAGATGATGGAACCCTATGGGCCTGGGGCGCAAACGATTCTGGTCAGCTTGGTGACGGTACCACAGATTTTAGGATAATCCCTACTCAGGTTGGGAATAGCACCAACTGGTATAGTGTATCAGCAGGCTGGGATTATTCAGCTGCTATAAAAGATGATGGCACCTTGTGGGCTTGGGGATCGAATGCTAATGGCCAGCTTGGCGATGGCGCTACTGTGGCTAGAAGAACCCCTGTCAGGATTGGAGGCTCCACTGACTGGAGTAGTGTGGGAGCAGGGGTTAACAATACTGTTGGTATAAAGAATAATGGCGAAGTGTGGGCGTGGGGGTCGAACCTGTTTGGCCAGTTAGGGGATGGCACCACCACGGCGAGACTTGCCCCTGTCCAGGTGCTCGCTGGCACCCCTTGATGGATTCCCTGGACTGATAGTGTCAGATCTGGGGTCTCTATTACCTGGATGCAGTACCCCCAACCCCCTCCCACCTTATGCACAGGCTACAAATGTATTGTAGAGTTTTGTAATCGCGTGGGCTAGATGATTTCTTCTTTGAGAAAGTGATACGATTTGATTTGGAAATGAACGAATACGTAACACTTGGCGCACCTCTTCGAAGGTGGCACAGAATCTCCTGGCCGCCCGGAAGTTAAAAAAGCCGGCCATTGGATAGTAGCGTGCTTTTATCGGCCGATGGTCTTGCTCTATTTTGTTGGCAGTACAAGGTACTACAGTATGTTTCACGTCTTTACCGAACACTTCTTTTATTGCCTTTGGATAAGACGTTAAGCCATCTGAAATCACTCTAGCCCGTATACCATCACCAATCTCACTGACTCGTGAAAGAAAGGCTTTAGCAGCACGCATGTCTCTTTTCTTACTCAAGAAAACGTCGACTATGTTACCATTTTCATCCATCCCGCGATACAAATAGCAATGTTTACCTCGAAGCTTCATGTAGGTTTCATCGATATACAGTACACGGCCTACTGTGCCTTTGCGTTTGGCCCGAAGTTCATCGGCAAAATGACTTGAAAACCGTTCCTCCCAGGCACGAACTGTTTCATGGCTTATTTCAAAACCTCTCATGCCAAATATTTCACTTAGTTCCCGGTAGCTAAGTCTGTATCGATAGCGACAAAATATAACCTGGAATACTATATCTGTGGGAAGCTCAAGATAGTTGAAAGCCGTTCCAGTACGTTCATTAAAACGTTTAGAGCAACCCGTACATTCATAGCGTTGATACCCAAGAGCGGTCTGACTGTTCAATTGCCGGGTCTTAGAGGTGTTGCAATAAGGGCATTTCATAGTACTTCCAGGAGGTTATAATTTTTATATGCTATAATACCTCTCTGTATCCTTCAAGCAAACGTGAGGAATCAGACCTGACACTATCCAGAATATATCCATCATGTAGCTTGCCCTACCCGCCACCCGATAAGAGTACTTATCGGGTTATAGGATTGTTAGACAACCTTAATCGACAACTTACCGAAGTTCTTACGTCGAAATCAAGTCATTATGTCACTCGACGTCCTTCCGAAAAAGAAAATAATGGTCAATGACGTTAAAACTTTGAACATGCGACAATTCGTCGCATTGAAACCGGGATACTTTTCGGAGATAGTTCTGCAGTATTTGCGTGTTTGTCAATCCGCTAGGCGACTCATAGTACCTATCTCAAGTATGCGGAAAGGAACGCAATTTTTAGCGGTTACATTTATTAACTATCTCTTCAGGAGTCCCATCATATGCCTGGTCTAAAGTACAAAGCCCGAAAGGCGCATCAGTATCTTTTCGTTAAGGGTGCCGTTTCAATTTCAATGATGACACTATTTGCCTGTGGAGGTGGAGGTGGAAATGATACACCAGATGGTAGCATTTCTCTTCGTTTCAAGGCAGTTAACGGTGCGGAGGAAGTGGATTGTAACACTACCGTAAGGGGCCTTGGGATTGGTGGGCAGTACTCAATGGGAATCAGCGATCTTCGCTTTTATATCAGTAATGTAAAATTATTTGATGCTCAGGGAAATGAGATAGAGTCTGAGCTGGCGGCGAGTGAATTCCAATTCAAGGATGATGTTGGTGACGTTGCTCTTGTTGACTTGACTTCGAATGATACCGGTTCATGTACGAATACGGCTATTGCTTTTGCCGAGGGAACAAGCCGTGTAAATAATGAAATTATTCTACTTTCAGATGAAGCTGATGTGGCAAGTGTCTCATTCGACGTTGGAATGCCACAGGCGCTAATGAAGAAGGTCGTACGTGATTTCTCAATCGAGGGAGCTCCATCGCCTCTTAGCGAAATGTATTGGTCATGGGCAAGTGGTTATCGCCATTTTGTTCTTAATTTTTCGATCAAGAGTAGAGATGGCAAGGCAGGAGAAGGATATGCGCATTTAGGGAGTCGTGACTGTGGTGGTGATGGTGCTGTTGCTCTGACTGATCGTGAACAATGTGGTTTTGTTAATACTCCCTCAGTTCGACTCGAAGGATTTAATCCAACTAATAACGTAATCACAGTAGATGTGGGAAAGGCTCTCCAGAACATAGAATTCCAGGCGCACGATCATGCCCATAGCAAGCACTCGGAAACTGGCGTTGAAAGTGCCGCTCCCGGCGTGGCCTGCCACTCTGGTCCGGTGGATGTGCAGCCTGATTGCGGGCCAATGTTTGCGAATTTTGGGATAGATCCGTTTTCAGGGGCTTCTTCAGCTGATGGAAATCAGGTCTTTTCATTCGAATAGGATATGGCTGCGAGACCCAGATTATTTACGACACGCAACTTCAGGATTGTTACAATACTGAAGAGTAACTCCTCAGGTACCCCCAACGTAAATACGCCCTAAAAGGGGCCGAACCAGGCGTAACTAAAAGGTATTTTCCAAGGTCTCGGAAAGTGATTGCTTTGTAAATGAGGCGCGGTATTCCACGCTGCAGTGAACAAAATCAATCACTTGAAAATGAGATTGAGAAAATACCTGGGTTACGCTTGGTCTTGTAAATAATCTGGGCTAAACCATTAATCACGGTATCGATCTATGAATTTCGAATTTAAGTATATTGCAACCTTCACGATTCTTCTAATCAGTCTACTGGGGTGCGCAAGCTCGTCTGATTCTGGAGAGGATGATAATGGTTCAGATATGCGTTCACTCCTCGGAGTTCCAGAAAATTTCGAAATCCCCCCTATTCCAGAATTTAATCCGCCGACTAAGGAGAAGATCGAGCTGGGGCGTCACCTCTTTTATGATCAAAGACTTTCAATGAATGGAACTCAGTCATGTGCCTCTTGTCACCAGCAGGACCGGGCATTTACTGATGGATTACCTAGGTCAATTGGTTCCACCGGGGCGGTACATCCTAGAAATTCGCAAGGGTTAGGGAATGCAATGTACCATGCTAGCTTAACCTGGAGTAATGACGGTTTTATTTGGTTAGAAGATCAGATTGAGGTTCCGCTAATTAATGATAATCCTGTGGAGCTAGGGATATCTGATGGTGCACGCGATGAAGTGATTGCTCGCTTCAGCAATGATCCGTTGTATCAGAACCTTTTTTCAAAGGCATTTGTTGGTTCTACCGAAGTTAGCTTAAATAAAATTATATTCGCGTTGGCCAGTTTTTGTCGAACATTAATTACTGGCAATAGCGATTTTGATCGGTATGCCAGGGGTGATTCAACTGCATTAAGTGATCAGCAAAAGTTAGGACTAACACTTTTTAATGGTGAGCGTTTCGAGTGCTTTCATTGTCATACAGGAATTAATTTTACGGTGTCATATCGTGACGCAAACTCGAAAATTGAAGACGTGAAATTTCCATTTTTCAATACAGGACTTTATAACGTTGGAGGAACCGGCAATTACCCTGTACTCGACCAGGGCCTCTACGAATTAACTCTTGACCTCAACGATCGGGGTCTTTTTAGGCCACAGAGTTTGCGAAATGTAGAACTGACCGCACCATATATGCATGATGGTAGTTTAAAGACGCTTGAAGAGGTTGTTGAACACTATGCGAGAGGTGGAACTCTTACTACCTCGGGTCCAAATGCTGGGGACGGAAGACTTAGTCCTCTTAAATCTGGTCTTGTGCGTGGCTTTGCCGCGAGCCCCGAGGAAAAGGCTGCGGTTGTTGCTTTTTTGAAGTCCCTAACTGACTGGGAGTTTATCGATAACCCTAAGCATTCAGATCCTTTTGTCCCCCGACCTGGTATGCGTTAACATATAGTTTTTCGGTCTAAAGTTCCGCTCATTTAGCCAGCCCAGATTATTCACGAGCCCGCAGCATCATATCGGCTAAGGCACTCCAATCTGCCAAAAAAATCTAATCTGCACCAAAACCACAGAGCAAAGCTCGAACTTTAACAACAATGCCGATTTGAAACCTTCTTTCTGTTCGCGTACTATACCCGCCTAACATTGAATCAAGTGGAAAGGATGGTTGAACCTCATGGTCCAGAAAAACGGGGAGATGTCAATTACGTCAGGAGGATTCGCTGATCGGAAAGTGGCTCGGCCTAGGGTGTGCGTGTTCTTCATGACCAAAGGCAACATGTGTCACTAGCCAGAAACCTAACAAAATTAGAATCGCAGGCTCGACAAATCTTAGCCCTGACTTCGACACTTTTTTCACTTAATATACTGTAACCATTAGCCTTGTTTAAAAAGCTAGGCACTACAAATTAGATTTTACGGGAACAGCTTTATAGAGCTTTAGGGATATTCGATAAACGTAATCCTACAGTTTGATATATTTTAGTAGCATGGTTTGGGATTTTCGAAGGAATAAGAAACCGTTTATTTTGGTTGATATGTTTGATTACTGAGTACTGCACGTGAAGGAGAGAGGTTCTAATTTTCTGAGGCGATAATTTCTGGTACTGCAATGCGACCTGGTAAGTTAGAAACCGTATGCAACAAAAGGCGATGAATGAGATAGCAATGTGAGCTTTAACTCGTCGAGGGGTCCAGTGGTAGATGGGTCTTACTTTTAAGTCATGCTTAGTGATTCTAAAACTCTCCTCTACCTGCCATAATCCGTGGTACTGTTCCAGGATTTGTGTAGCTGTTAAATCTTGAATGTTTGTAAAAACTCCATGCAGGCCATCAAATTTTGCAGCATCAGCTACTTTAGCTTCATCAATAACGACTCTGGCATTATCGCCCCCCTCAAGGGAGAGAAAACGTTGATAGCCAGCCTTTGCAACGAGACCTTTGACCCGACTGCTTTTCTCCAATTTTTTAACCAGCTGTTGGATCTTCTTAGTTCGATCATGAGCATCTTTGATAGCTCTTTTTTTACTCCAGCTAACGATTAGGCGACGACTGTCATCCTTATTCTTAGTGTCATTCCAAGAAAACTCTTTTACGAAAAGATCTTCTCCTATTTGTTGGTACTCTGCTAACTGTACCAAGTGATCCATATAGGATTTGGAAAGCTGCTTTAATCGAGCTCCCACAACATAATCAATGTTACTATTTTTTAAAGATTCAATGTTTTCCTTATTTAACATACCACTGTCAGCCACCACTACCAGTTTTTCAAGGTTAAATTTTTTCTTTAATTTCTCTAGTGCCGGTACCATCGTGTGTCCTTCGAAAGTCGAGCCAGGAAAGATATCATACCCCACCGGCAAACCTTCTTCAGTGACAAATAAACCAAGTATCACTTGAGGTTGATTGTGCTTGCCGTCTTTACTATAGCCAAGCTCTTTAAGTTCGTCAGGTTTAAAGGATTCAAAATACAGCGTTGTGCAGTCATAAAACATCACTCGTATGCTTTTAGGTAAAAGACTAGCTGTGTGGCTAGCGACGATAGTTTGTATTCTTTCCGAAACTTCATCATCGCTGAGTTTATCCATCATTCGATAGATCCTTTCCAGGGGAAGCGTGACACCAAAGTCCTCTTCTAGCATACTGCTCGTCTGCCGCTTGCTCTGGGGATTGGCAATGCGCGC
>JBIIDM010000130.1:0-10113 GCA_044238365.1 Bdellovibrionota bacterium
GCTTTCGCCAGAAGTCATCGTCAAGTGTAACTTCCTTGTTTTTTGTGCTCTTGGATTCAACCTTGGTATTTTCTATGACTGCTGGCGTTTTTCTTTTGCCAAGAAAGGCACCCTCCTCCCTACTAGGCTGTTTAATAAGCTCGAGATTGCCAGTTGTCTGATCGTCGTCACGATCTCTGTGTTTTTTTACCGCTCGTTCGACGCCTTCTCTGATCAGGCTTTTTATTGGCTGTAGCCCCTCTTCAAATCCCTCCATCGCGGCACGACTCCACCTTCCGGTAAGTTCTGGGCGAAGATTTTGATGAACATTTAGATCCTCCAGAATCTGCGGCATTCCCTTCTTGAGCGAAGCTTCAAACGATTCCCGTATAGGCGCAGTGAATTCCTTGTGGATTGAGTTCGTTAAGAGCTCAATAATTTCTCCATCAACCTTTTCACCGTTTACGGCTGATTTAACTCTCCAAGCATATTCTTTGGCGAGCTTAGCGGCCTCTTTAGGGGCGTGCCCCTGACTCTCCAGTACCTTGGTGAACATTTTGCCAAGATCTTTCTTGCTCATTGTCGAAAGATCGTTAAGTAGCTCGGTTACCACCCGGTCGGTAACATCGGGAAGCTTTTCGGCCAGTTGTAACTTCTCAATAAGCTTGTTTGTTTGTTTAAGAGTTGCTTCTTTTGATGTTTCTTTAACGAGAGTATCCAGTTTGCCTTTGGTGATCTCATCAAGGGTTCCTTGCTGCATTTTTTCTAGGACGTCATCAGAGAGCCCGTATTTTTGCAGAACTTCCGGGTTCTGTAAATTTGACTTTAGCCCTTCCTTGAATCCGGCAAACATTTCTTCACCGCTCTGCTTAAATACGTGTTCAAGCAGCTCCTGAGGCGCCTTTTCAGCCATTTCCTGTGGTACTTCTTTAATTAGTACCTCTTTCAACTCATTAGCGAGCGTTTGAGTGACTTTCTCAGCGGCTTCTTTGGCAACTATTTCCATGCCTTCTCTGGTCACCGTCGTCATAGCTCCCTTGACTACGGCCTTGGTGCCAAGGAGTGCAACAGTGCTCCCACCGAGGGTAAGGACGCTACTTGCCGTCATAGCCATTGCCCCTACTCCCATCGTGAAGTTAATTGCAAATCCGGCAGCGTCACCCTTTTTTAAACAATCCCAGGCTCGGACCATTGACTCCCAGCCCGTAGCTTCAGCGGCAAACTTCCTGAGGCCTTCCCCAATTTTGCCAAAATCGCCGGTGCTGATGCCGTCCCAAACATCGGTCAGACCCATATCTTTACTTATCGACGTAAGGAGCGAACCGGCAAATTTCAAAGCCCCTTCAGGAACCCCTACCAGGCCGGCAAGAGCAGGAACCTGTCGCGCTAGTTTTTCAGTGATGGCCTTTTGTTTCTGCTCGAAGTTCTGCTTGAGTTGCTCAAAATCTATTTCGCCTCGCTGGACCTTATCCCAATCGGCAATAACACTCCCCATCAGTTCAAGGGTGCTGAGCACGGCAAGGGTGGGAAGTTTATGGAGCTCAATGCCCCTTTGAGCAATCTGCTCGGGGGTCATGCCCATATTTTCAAGAGCAGTTTCGCTGAATTTCTTAAGAGCCTCAAATGAGTTGTCTGTTGCATTTTTCAGAGAATTAAAAAAGCCAGCGGGGTCTTGGGAAATTGTATTGAAAGCGTCGCCAGCATCCTGCCTAAGCTTGGCGCCATTTGAGGTCCAATTCCTTAGTGTGTACTGTACCTCTTCGATATCGTTACTGGTGTTGGGGTCCGGTCGGTTGCCGATTTCGGCCTCGGTTTTGTTTTGTATTCTCTCTAAATAGGCAGTTGCGTCAGAGATGGTACTTTGAGCGGCTAAAACCTTTTCCCGAGTTCCGGGGTTCCCTATATTGGCATCTGGTATAATCCCCGGAATGTTTGTGCCGCGAGGTATGTTGATATCTGCCATTTTTGACGTTCTCCAAAAGAATTCAAGTACTCTTGAAGGTGTTATGTGCATATTTTTAATGGGGTATCCTGAGAAACAGCATGTTAACCAAAATTCAGCAGGGTAGCCTGGGGTTGGGGGTACGGGAAAGTCCCCGTTTCTCGACGCTCCCATCAGCCCATTAAAGGGATTAATCAGCTTCCTTATCGGGATTAAATGGCAGCAAGCGTGTAGGTGTTGCTAGCTCGTTATTTCCTGAGTTCGCTTGCCGCTCGTTATCCGGTATACTGCCCGTACTGTCGATAATAGAGTGTATATGCTTATTCTACCCAATAATTTAATTCAGCGTATGAAAAGGCTCAGGGTCTCGGAGGACGACTTGAGCGAGAAGTTTTCCCGTTCTGGTGGTGCAGGAGGGCAGAACGTAAACAAAGTAAACACTCGTGTGCAGCTCTCATATACACATCCTGAGTTTGGTGTTTTTAACATCTCCTCCCAGAAAGAGCGAGATCAGGAGAAAAACCGAATTGCCGCTCGTGAGCGTCTCTGTGAGCGGATTGAGGAAAGCATTCAAGCGAAGAAGCTTGCCGCTTCCGAAATGAGATATCAGGAGCGTGCGCGAACGAGAAAACCCTCGAAAAAGGCTAAAGCGAGAAAGCGGGACGAGAAAACGCACCAGTCAAGGAAGAAGGCAAATCGCCGTGTTCGCTCTGATGACTGACTCTATTATTTTCTTGTCGTAGGCTGTAGTCATACGTTCCATCATAATTTCCTCACAGAGAGCGTCCCTCTTTCACGCCACTATTCACCTGTGAACGACCACTTTAAGTCCGTGCGAATCCCGAAGAAGCTCCAGCAAAGAAGTGGTAAATGGGTGGGGGCAGGGGAGCGATGTCAGCTTCGACGGGGAAGTCCCCAGCTTGAGCCACAGCGTAGTGTGGCAACGCAGTTCAAAGTACTCGTAAAGTGTTGGTGTTCCTATATTAAATAGGGCAAAGCGGGTGGGGCGGTACCAGGAGAGGCCCGCATTTAGTTCGGTAACCGGTGAAAAGGGAGTTGGCAGTTCGGGGTGAAGTGGGTGCTGGCTAAACTTGATCTCGCGGGAGTTGATAACTTCAAAGCGGGCTTTCACCAACAGGTTACATTCATTGGAATCCGAAAGCGACAGGATGATTTGGTCGTCTGAAGATGGTATACCACCAATGTTTGATAAGGTGCCCTGAAAGGGGCTTAGGAACGTGAGAATAAGAGGTGTAAGTCGTGAGGCCAGTTCGAAAGTCTGGACCGCGGTCGTCGGCCCTTCAATAAGCATTGTTCTTTCAGGGCCACCGTGAATACCCTTCGTATCCTGCCTCGTGATTATGTACGGCGATGGTTCGGTATTATTCATGGGGTGTTACTTGTTTAGAGGCATTAGGATGTATCGATATATCAACCTGAGTTCGACGTAAGAACTGCGGTAAATGGCTGAGATTACTTCATCCACTTCGTTGCTCATGATATAAAGTGAAGGCATGAACGACGAGTATTGTTCCAAGAATAAGCCAATTATCGCGTACGCCGAAAACAGTGAGCGTTCTTGATTGTTCATACGGTCCTTAACCTCACCTATAGGGTTGTGGCAAGTTCTCTTGCAACCTTTCTTCCGTGTTGTACAGCATAATTGGTGCCTCGATCTTCAGGGTATACCTGCGCCATGGTAGAGAGCCATAGGTTCTTAAACGGGCCGTTGATCGGAGGTATCAATGTAGAGTAGTGGGGGACTATCACCGGTTGGCTGTACCGTGATTTCCATAGGTGTATCGCTTCCACCCACGAAGGATCAAAGTCCGGGAATATCTTTTTAATAAACGGGATGCAATATTCAAAGAAACCCTGAGCATCGAGTTCGAATAATTTGTCGCTGGTTGGGAGGTATTTCGAGAGATAGGCAATGTGCTTGCCTCCGTAATTTTCGACGCTATCGAAGTTGGTATGTTCAATAATGCCCACGAACGGAAACGTCGGATCGGCCACATTGAGCCAATACGTCGAGGAAAGGCTTTGGTTAAGTGTCAGTACCAGGCAGGTATTTCCGAGGAAGCGTATGTTGCTGTGTCTATTGGTATAGTCATTCGGAAAATCAGCCGAGAGTTTCAGGAACTCGGGGAGAGGAAGGGTGGCGAGGACAGCATCAAAAGTATGTGGTGTATTATTTGCAACGAACCCGACACAGACTCCGTCTTGTATGGTCAGCTCTGAAACCGGTGAGTCTAGGTTTATAGATACCCCGCGTTGAAGAAGTGCCGCGCCGATAGAATCAGTAAGGGCGCCAAATCCACCGGTATAATAGGCAAGACTTTCTTTGCCGTCACTGGAACGACTTCCGCCTCGCAATTTCAGTTTATTCCAGAACCACACCGCACTTACATTAGGGGCTTCGCTGCCGAATTTTCCTATCAAGAGCGGTTTCCAGATTGTTTCATAGGCCTTTTTGCCACCGATTTTTTTTACCCACTCTTCGGTGGTACTATTTTCCAAAGGCAGCCAGTCTTTAATCTGCCTGGCATAGAGGGCCATTAAACCAATTCGGACTCGATCGACAAACGGGAGCGGCGTAAATGACAGAAGCTCCCACGGCGAAGACAGTCGGAAGATCGAGTTTGCGTAGAATAGTCCGTTGCGGGATGATTTGAAGGCGATCTGGCTGCCCAAATTAAGTTCACGAATAAGTTCGAATATGGCAGTATCGGAGGTAAACCAGTGGTGATAAAACTTTTCTACCCGCACTCCAGGTGAAAGTTCAAAGGCCCCTGCAAGACCACCGATTTCACCCGCGCCCTCATGTATGGTGACGGTATGTCCGCGATTGACGAGTTCATGTGCCGCGCTTAGGCCAGCATAGCCTGCGCCGATTATCCCGATATGAGCCATTGAATTTACTCAAATAATCTTTTTCAAATAAAAACAGCGGTAGTTTGTTTCGCGTACGGTGGCGCTGTTACGGACTTTCATAGAACGATTTTCCATTCTTTGCCCTAGAGATAATTCCCTCAGGTGCATCAAAGAGGCTGCTGTCAAACTCTTCCCGATAGAATTTGAGCTTCTCAAGGATTCGCGCAGCGCCGAGTGATGAGGCATACTGCAGGATTCCGCCGGTAAAGGCCGGGAATCCCAGCCCCATTATTGAGCCGAGATCAATTTGACCGGCGGCTCCGGCCCCAGGGTTTCCCGCTATGCCATCATCGTGACACCGAACAGCCTCCTGGATCATTGGGAGGATTAATACCTCATGGAGTTGTTCCGTGGCAATTGGCGCCATGGGAGCGGGAGGAGCTTGCACCAACGTAGTAATATCGGGGCGAGGTGAGCTCGATTTGTTTGAATAGAGGTAGATCCCCTTATTGGTCTTTTTACCAAGGGCCCCCTCTTCTACAAGGCATTGTGAAAGTGAAAACGGGGTGAGGCGATCGCCAAATCCTTTGTGCATGATTTCGCCGACGTGGTGAGCGACATCATGGCCAACCTCGTCAAGTAGTCGCAGTGGTCCCATCGGCAGTCCAAAGGAGAGCGCTGCGCCATCAATTGCCCGTACCGAATATCCCTTGGTTAACATAAGAACGGCGGCATTCAGATATGGCGAGAGGATCCTGTTTATTAGAAAGCCTGGGCTATCCTCAACGACAATCGGAATTTTGCCGAGCTTCTTTGCGAGAGCTGCTGTGATAACAATCGTCTTTTCGCTCGTAAGTTTGCCACGAATTATCTCTACCAGGGGCATTTTGGCAACGGGATTAAAGAAATGCATTCCGATGAAGTTAGCCGGATCCCGAACGGACTGCGCCATTTCGTTAATCGAGAGTGACGAAGTGTTTGATGCGATGATCGATCCTGTGGGAAGCCGTTCCGCCAGCGCTCCGAGAACTTTGGCCTTCAGCTCGATCTTCTCAACAATTGCCTCAATAGCAATATTTGAAGGACCGAGTTGGTAATTGTCATCAGTTGTGTATGCTATCCGGTCAATAACATTATCCTGTTCACTCGCTGAGAGTGACGTAGAGCCCTTAATGCGATTTGAGATCTCTGCTCTCGCTTTCTGAAGCATCCCGCTATCAATGTCTTTCAGGGTAACCGAGACGCCCCTTCGCGCACAGATTTCTGCGATGCCGCGACCCATAACACCAGCGCCAATCACCAGACCATGCATACCCTGAATATCCGCATCACCCCGTTTGCCGATTGATTTTGCCTCTTCAGTGAGGAAGAACAAGCGGACCAGCGATTTACTGACATCCGAAGTTACCAAGCGTCCAATTTCCTGTGCCTCTCTTTCGAGGCCGTAGTGGTGTCCGAGCGATAGGCCATCAAGCATCACGGCGAGCGCGGCCGCTGGGGCGGGGTAGTGAGTGCCTCCTTTCTTCTGTAAGGCCTTGTTGGAGAGCGTTTGGACCAGGTAACGACCTGGAGATGTATGGGTGAGAAGAAAATCTTTTATGGAGATTTTCTTCGTCGAAGGGGTTACTTTTCCAAGGGCTATACTCTCCGCACGGCTTCGAAGATGGTGTGTTGCTACAATCTCATTGACGAGACCCAGGGTCAGAGCAGTTTTTGCAGGAACCGTCTTTCCATTTAAAATCAAGTCGGCAGCAATCGGTAGACCCACCAGCCGGGGTAGTCGTTGGCATCCACCAAAGCCAGGAAGAATTCCAAGCTTGATCTCGGGAAGTCCAATCATTGTAGTTTTATGATCGCTGCAAATACGGTATTTACACGCCAAGGCTAGTTCATATCCACCGCCGACACATGGACCGCTTATTGCGGCAATGGTTGTAAACGGCAGACTCTGTAACTTGTCAAAGGCGGCCTGTCCTAACTTTGCCAGCCGGTGCCCCTCCTGAGAATCTGTTACTTTGCGGATCGCAGAAAGATCTGCCCCTACGGTAAACATCTCGCTTCTTGGACCGATAATCACTAGGCCTACGCAAAGGGCGTGCTGAGCCACCTGAAAGGCGAGTTCCATTTCGGCCATACGCTTTTCACTTAACGTAATGGGGCCTTCCTCGGCTCGCCCCAGTGTCAGAATAGCAACCTTCTGAGGGGTAATCTCAAATTGGATCAGAGAAAATGTCGGGTGCGCCGGATACGTTCCCTTCGAGGGCTCAACAAAATTATGGATGGGGGAGGTGTCAGAATTTAACATACGTGCTTTCTAGTAGTTAGTGCAGCAGAGATAGCGGCCATCTCGTGTTCAGGAGTTATTGCTCAAAAGCCATTATACTGTGCGCGGTCAAGTTTTCGGTTTCTGAAACTACGGGACTGCAAAAGTAGTGCAGGCATCCTGCCTGCAAATACGGGCAGCAGTGGCGCTTAATGAGCAGGCAAGATGTCTGCACTACGCTCCACCAGTGCTCTTACGGAACCTGGAAACTTAACCGCTATGGTGGTGCGGGCTCGTGAATACTCCGGGCTAGGTTCCTGAGAGCCTTAAGACAGCTCTATTACTCAGTGAGTCGTTACACCCTTGCCTTAAAGTGTTTGACGTCGGAGAGTAAAATCGCAATGCTCTTGGCATTAGCTGTAACGATAGGGTAAACCGTGATCTAAGTATTCGGCAACACTAAAGTTTAACCTTTTTATAAAACTGGCTAAATAAGATAAAAAATACTAAGGTTTGGCTCTAAGCAGCCTACGCGTTTAAATTTCAAGAGGTCGTTATGAAGGTGGCGCTCGTTCAAATGCAGTCAACACCGGATGTCGTAGCAAATATTTCTGCCGCTGCTGGATTTGGAAAGGAGGCCTCTGCAAACGGTGCTTCCTGGGTGTTGTTCCCCGAAAATGTCGCCTATCTTGGTCCAGACGCGCTATCAATTGCCGAGCATCTGGAGGGGCCGATCGTGGCATCGTTTAAAGCGCTGGCGTGTGATTGTAGCTGTTATGTAACCATAGGCTCATTTCCGGAGATATCAGATTCCGGAGAGAAATGTTATAATACGCAGCTTTTGATAAGCCCAACGGGGGAGATTGTAGCCACCTACCGGAAAATTCATCTCTTTGATGTTGTACTTAGCCCGACTGAGAAATATCGGGAGTCCGATAAGGTGCTTGCAGGGAAGTCGGAAATCAGCACCTTGTTAAGCTTGACCGGCGAATCGTGGATGGTGGGCCTTACGATCTGTTATGATCTTCGTTTTCCGGAGCTGTACCGGAAGCTCGCGGAGCGGGGTTCCACTGTAATGGTCGTGCCAGCCGCCTTTACCTTCACTACAGGGGCTGCTCACTGGCACACACTGCTGAGAGCCAGAGCGATCGAAAACCAATGTTACATTCTTGCGCCTAATCAGGTGGGAGTGCATTACGACAATCGACGGTCATACGGCAATTCGGTGGTGTATGACCCTTGGGGAACTGCAATTGCGACTGCTTCGGATCGTCCCGGAATTTGCTACGCTGAGCTTGATCTGGCGTTTGTAGATGAAGTTCGGGGACGAATACCTGCCTTGAACCACCGAGTACTATGGTAACTTATCAACCTTTGTTCTTACATCGAACTCAGGTCGTTAGTAATGAAGACGGATATTCCTTCGAATCCTGGTACCCAATGTTTTTAGCGCTACTAGGTGCGCGCCCGATTTTCCGGTGTAAAACCAAACAACGCACCGGAGGTAGTCTCTCCAGCCGCGTATTGTCCATTCGCTGACGCGGTGTGTCGTATTTGGGGAGGGAGCTGCTATTGGCTTTATGCCGTAGTAGGCTAGTACAATATTGGCGATAATCATGGCTCGGTCGATGTGCGTAACGTCGGTTACCACGTAGACAGTTGAAATGTTGGCTGCGCTCATTTTCGCGGCCATAGTAGTAAAGTTTGTTACCGTATCAATAGCTCGATAATCTAGCTCGATCCTGGAGCGTTCGATCCCGGCTTGACTCGACATTTGCGCGATTTCAGTTCGAGGACGCCCGGTTGAAATCCAGATCCGAATAGGGCTCCTCTGAGTCAGGCGGCGCCTAGCCTGCAAAGCAGGTTCCGTAGACGATTCCGTAGACGATTCCGTAGACGATTCCGTAGACGATAGAGAGCCGCTACCTGAGTGTTCCGAAATGGCTGCAATTTCCGTTCTTGCTTTTGGTTTTTTTACATGGCGATCGAACGCATTTGCCAGGGCAAAGGCGTGTAATTCTCGAGATCCGTCGCTACCGCCAAGTACGAGGATCGCACTATTCCCAGAATCAACCTTGGAGCGGATTTTTACGGACCCATAGACGGTTGGGAATACTGCAACTACTATTACAAAAAGGAGCGCCACACCACACCATCGCGTTACAAAATTGCGCGCCCATTTATTAACACGATAGGAGCTGGTCGAAAGATCAGGCTTTGGTTCCAAGTCTCTCTTTTCGTTGTCTGGCTTCATCATAAATCCTCTGAGGTGGCTCACGAAGATCCCATACTAATCCAACATAGGAAAGGAGGCGCAGAACATAGTGTGAAATATCCAGCTCCCACCAGTAAAACCCTTGGCGCTCGGAACCGGGGTAGCGGTGATGGTTATTATGCCACCCTTCTCCTAGCGTCAGAATCGCTAGGAAAAAACTGTTCTTACTCTCATCAGTTGTATCAAAGCGCCGTGTGCCAAAGAGATGGCAGGCAGAATTAATCAAGAAGGTGCCGTGATAAAGGAGTGTGGTACTAACACAGAAGCCCCAAGCGAAAAGCTGGAACGGGCCTGTCTGCAAGCCCGGGAAGGCAACTTGCAAATACCAGCCCGTCAATAATAGTAGGCCTATTAAAAATAGTGGTGGAGCAAAATGGTACTTTTCCAGCCACCTTAGTTCCGGAAACTTGAGCAAATCCTTTACCAATTCCGTCTTGGTTTCCACGAATTCAGTACTTAGTATCCAGCCAACATGTGACCACCATACTCCGTGCAGCAAAGCAGAGTGCACATCTTGCTCGGTATCAGAAAATTGATGGTGGTGCCTATGATGCGATGCCCACCAGATTGGGCCCTTCTGCGCCGACGTTGCACCGAGGAAGCCAAGGACGAACTGAAACCAGCGGCTTGTTTTATACGTACGGTGCGAAAAATATCGATGATACACACCAGTAATTCCGAACATCCTGATTACGTATAGACCAATACACACTAGAGCGGCTGTCCAGGAAACGCCCGACCAGATTACGAGCACGCATCCAATGTGAATTAACCAGAACA
>JBIIDM010000131.1:0-10067 GCA_044238365.1 Bdellovibrionota bacterium
AATAGTGCGCGCAAATATTTTAAAAATATTGCTGTAATCTTTTGTATTTATTGAGAATTTTTTGACTCCGGGAACAGCTGCTAATATAGTAATCTTCAAAAAAATAATAAAGTATTAAAGATTACTATAACGACTCGCGGAGGCGAGTCAAAACCGCATGATTTTTGACGATGGCTAATACACCCTCTATTTATGCAACAGGTATTCCAATGAAAGCTACTACAATTCGCAAAGGCGTTGTGATTATGTTTAATGGCACCCCGCACCGGGTCCTTGAGTTTTTTCATAACACACCCGGTAAAGGTCGAGCTTCGGTCAGTGTAAAATTGCGCAATCTCCTAAACGGAAACCAGACCGAAAACAAGTATGCTGCCAATGATGAAGTTGAAGAAGCCGATGTACACTCATCTAACGCGACCTACATGTACAACGATGGCGCCTCGTTCTTCTTTATGAACAGCTCAACCTACGAGGAGATCCCGATTCCAGCCGACGTCATTGGCGATGGCGCCTACTACCTACAAGAGGGAATGTCCGTCGACATAACAACGTTCCAGGATGCTCCGATCGGTATTAAGCTCCCTACTTCGGTAATACTCACCGTCGTACAGACAGAGCCTGAGCTTCGAGGAGCAACAGCAAGCAATTCTCCAAAACCGGCGGTTACCGATACGGGGCTTCAGCTAAGCGTTCCACCGTTTGTTAAGGAAGGCGAAAGAATCGTCGTGGGAACCGATGATGGCAGTTATATGAAACGAGCGGACTAATGTACGTTTCTGAAAAGAGCGCTAAACCTGGGGTTGCTAGACGGGGAAAGCAATAACTAAAGCTCTAAGAATGAAGCACACCACCTTTTGCATAAGCAAAAAAAGTTTACCGTACTCGGCGTATAGCAGCTGCATACGTCGAGACCCTATTAACCTGAGTTCGACGGAAGAACAAAGGTCTGTTAATCGCGCAAGATTTTAGTAGATCTTTAGATCGAACATATCGCATACTCTAAACAGGCCTTTCTATGCCCATTCCCCTTCAAATTGATTACACGTGGGATCGCGCCTCCCGAAATGGAAACACCCCACGATTATCGTAGCATTTATACTATAACTCCCATGAAACCCGACGAATCTCACTCAACTGCGCACCACAATAACAGCTTTGCAACAACAATTGCAGCCTTAGGGGTTGTCTTTGGTGACATCGGTACTTCGCCTCTTTATGCATTACGTGAATGCTTCTCCCATCATAATGGATATGCCCTAACCCTGGGCAATGTCTTTGGGATACTTTCGTTGTTCTTCTGGTCGTTAGTAATCGTAATTTCCCTGAAGTATGTGCTTTTCATTATGCATGCGGATAACAAGGGAGAAGGCGGTATCCTTGCGCTTGAATCACTAGCGCGGAGATCCGCCGATCAGCATGGGTTCTCACAGCTGATGCCGTATGTAACGCTGGTAGGGTTATTCGGTTCAGCTCTGCTTTACGGAGATGGAATAATTACCCCGGCCATCTCAGTACTCTCAGCCCTTGAGGGGCTCAATGTGGCAACGACCTTCTTCGACAATATGATTCAACCGTTAACTGTCGTGGTGCTGTTGTCGCTCTTTTGCGTTCAGAGGCTTGGTACGGCGGCAATCGGAGCAATCTTTGGTCCTATTACCCTCGTCTGGTTTATTGCTATGGCCCTGCTAGGCTTACGAGGAATCGCGGCCTATCCAATGATTATTGGTTCGATTAACCCGTGGTATGCGCTCTCCTTCTTTATTCAGAATGGATTCACCTCCATCATGATCCTCGGCACCGTTTTTCTGTGCGTCACAGGCGGTGAGGCTATGTACGCCGATATGGGACACTTCGGTCGCCTACCGATTAAACGTGGGTGGTTCTATATAACGTTCCCGTGCCTGCTCTTGAATTACCTTGGACAGGGTGCCTTACTACTAACCGACCCTGCTACTGTTACCAATCCATTCTATCGCCTTGCACCCGAATGGGCCATTATTCCTCTAGTAATCCTCGCAACCATGGCAACCGTGATTGCGTCTCAGGCGCTTATTTCGGGGGTATTTTCCCTAACACGCCAGGCAGTACAACTTGGGTACGCTCCCAGAATGGAGATACAACATACGAACAATAAAGAAATTGGCCAGGTGTATGTACCCGTCGTAAATTGGTCACTGTTAATTGGCGCAATCTGGCTTGTGCTTACATTTAAGTCATCAAGTGCTATCGCCCATGCCTATGGCATTGCGGTATCACTCACAATGCTAATCACCACCGCTCTGGCAATAGCGGTGGCACGATACATCTGGAAATGGAGCAAGGCCAAAGTGTTGCTCGTCTGCATTCCACTGATGATTGTAGACGCGGCTTTTTTTGGCGCCAACGCAACCAAGTTCTTTGAGGGTGGATGGATTCCTATTCTTATGGCCTGCATAATTCAGTTGTTAGCGACGACCTGGATTACTGGCAGGCAATTGCTAATGAGCAAATTGCGGGCCCGAAGCATTACAATGCAGGACTTTTGCAAAATGGTGGAGGAAAATCCTCCGATTAGAGTTCCTGGCGCGGCAATTTACATGACCGGACTAAGCTCAGGAACACCCCCACAACTATTAAGTCTCCTGAAAACAACAAAGGTCCTTCATCAACGCGTGATATTCATGACCTTCCAAACACTTGAGGTCCCAAACGTTCCCCTGAGCGAAAGTCTCAAGATTGAAAACATTGCTCACGGCATTTGGAGAGTGATTATGACCATCGGTTATATGGAAACCCCTGATGTGCAGAAAACCATGCTACTGTGCGAACAACACGGGCTCCCTCTTAAAATGAAAGATACCACCTTCTTTCTTGGCAGGGATGTTGTGCTTCCATCTGAGGCCGATGGAATGTCGCTCTGGAGGGAACGCATATTTGCTTTCATGTCGCGAAATGCTATATCTCCCGCTATGTATTTCAATATTCCACCAGCACATGTTGTAGAAGTTGGCCTTCAAGTAGAAATTTAGAAATTTAGGAGAATTATGGAAACTGCTCAGCTACTACTCTTCACAATGCTACTCTGTCTAGGTTCTACACCGCCATCTGCATACTCCCAAGATACTCCCTCAATTGGCAATCCCTCAATTGGCAATCCCTCAATTGGGCGTATATGGTCGATAAGCGACGTCTTTAACGAGGCCCAACGTCTCCAGCACCTAAAAAAGTTCGATACTGCAACGGTGGCCGCTTCAAACCCTGTGTATGTTGGAATGATGTATCACGTGATATGCGCTATCGTCCTGCGCTCAAAGAATGTGGTGGAAATGCTGCCATTATACTTTCAGGAAAATATGTATCAACGTTCAGTGCCGTAGTGAGGGACAATGATAACAGAGATAGGTGGCCTTCTTCGGGTTTCAACGGATGCAGTGCATCACTTGCAAACAGCGACAATCCTCCGGCTTCTTGCAGTGCCTTTAAGGCGCAAAAGAATTTATTCATAGAGTCACCAACTGGGCGAGGTGCTAGAATCCACTGCCTTGGAGCAACCGGATATTCTTCCCTATTTAAAAGAGTCTCTAGGGTAACCGTTAAGCTTGCTGACAAACCCGGCTCCTCTGATGACCCGCTGGTACGCTGGTGCCTGCGTAGCCCGAGCCAGCCATTGAACTAAGCTTCGCTGTGAAACTAAGCTTCGCTGTGAAACTAAGCTTCGCTGTGGTGGACGCTCCTCTTAACCTGAGTTCGATGTAATAACAAAGGTAAATGGTTGAAATTGCTTTAGACACGAGGCGTGCAGTGATATAAAAGCGCAGGCGCTGAAGCTTGCTACGTCGAGCATTTTATATCATGAGCAACAAAGTGGATAAAGTAATTTCAGCCAGTTACCGCAGTTCTTACGTTGAACTCAGGTTTTTAATCACGCGCGCAGGCGTACCTGCCACCACGGCCCCAGCGGGCACAGACTCACGCACCAGGGAGTGCGCACCAACAATGGCGTTATCGCCTATCGTCACACCATCAAGGATCGTGGCACGCGCCCCGATCCAGCAATTTGAACCAATAGTTACCCCGCCCCTTATTTCCATCTCCTGCTCTATCAGCGCTCCGCCTCCCTCCCCCTGCTGGTGATTTCCAGGGCCAATATAGCAATAGGCTGCTATCAATGTACTAGGCCCTATCGTAATCTGACTCTGTGAAGCAATACGGCAGTTTGTTCCAATATTTACACCTTCTCCCAGCGCAACATCGGCTTCCTTGGCGATAACCGAGGAAAACCGACCTATAAAAGTATGGGCTCCAAGCCGTATAGACCCACTTCCCCTAACATCGAGCGCCGCAAAATCGTCAATGAACACTTTTCGATCCATGTGTATCTGACAAGGCCTCCGAATCAACACCCCCTTACCAATGACCGGCTTCTTAGAGCTACCCAGAAGAAGCGGCAATGCTAACGAACGCATCCCGTAACCAACCAATCCCGAAACATCACTGCAAAGGTGCTGATAGAGTTCGTAGCCCAGCAGGCTAATCCACGATCTTTCCTCTCCGACGCTCAACGACTTGTAGAGCGCCAGCGAACCCGTTGAAGCTATCTTTTTCTGGTGCGAAGATAAGTGAATTTTAGAGGAGTCCATAAGTGTTTGATCGCCTTTTGTCTACCTAATAATGAGGATCCCATTTCGCCAACGTTACCGCTTTTCGACTCATCTTAAATCCAAATATCACAAAAAAATAACGATAATCGCACCTTCCCGGGGCGGCACTTAGTGGAACTGCTTCTTGACGACCAGATCTCTGTACCGAGCAGCAGCAGCGCACACTCTCTCTCTCTCTCTCTCTCGTGCTATCCCAAGACTACCGCCCCGAGACCACTCGCTCCACATGGCCAGTCGCCTTGACATTTCGGTATATTTTCTCAATTCGTCCATCAGGCGCAATGACAAAAGTCGATCGAATAATTCCCATCGACACTTTACCATATAACTTCTTTTCGCCAAACGCACCGTACATTGTAGCAACCTTCTTATCGGTATCTGCAAGAAGCTCAAAAGGCAACGAGTACTTGACTTTGAATTTCTTATGGATCTCTGAAGTATCAGGACTAACGCCAATTACAACAATATCACTCTTGGTCAGGCTCTCACAATTATCGCGAAAATCACACGCTTGCGTTGTACATCCCGGGGTATCGTCCTTGGGATAGAAATACAAAATAACTCTTGAGCCTTTAAAATCGCTCAACTTTACGGGTTCGCCGTCACTATTTTTTAACGTAAAACCGGGGGCATTTTCTCCCTCTCTTAACTCACTCATGCACTCCTCCTACACTTTTATTTCGGCAGCAATCAAATCTGCATGCCAGGGTTCGATCGGGTAAAATGACGCAAGACCTCGTCTGGCCTTGCAAACTCTCTCACCCTACCACTATCTAACCACAAGATCTTATCACACGACTCGATAGTAGATAGCCTATGAGCAACGATAATCTGGGTCTTTCTTGCAAAAATTTCAGTGGTCGCGTGCGAAATGCGCTCTTCTGACTGCGGATCGATGCTACTGGTGGCCTCGTCAAGAACAAGTACCGGCCGATTCTGCAACAAGCATCGAGCCATACAAAGCAATTGGCGCTGACCAGCACTTAGGTTCATCCCTGCTTCACCAATCATAAACTCCAAGGGAGACCCCCCAAGAGTCCTTACCCAATCCCCCAAACCAACGGTCTCAAGAATCTGTAACAACTCGCCGTCCTCAAGATTCAGATCAACAGAAAGATTGCGTCGTAAGCTATCCCTAATTACCATTGGGTCCTGCGGAATAAGTGAGAAGTGGGCCCGGTACTGCTCCAGACCACAAGCCCGGCCCATCGGCGATCGGTCCTTCAAAAATTGAGGGAGCAAGCCATTCACGGACACATATCCCTGCTCAACCGGGTAAAGCAGAAAAAGAGATTGCAGGAGCGTTGATTTGCCACTTCCCGTCCGCCCAATCACACCAATATGTTCTCCCGGTTGCACCGCAAAGCTAACATTGTTAAGAACCCACGGGAGATCGTCACCGTAGCGAAGCGATACGTCCGAAAACTCTACAGAGGCATTTTCTAACGAGGCAAGACTTTCAACCTTCTCCTCCTGAGGATCTCGGCTATTACCACTAAAGGATAACATTGGCATCGTGGGCTCCAGCGCCCCTTGTTCGACAGGGAGACGAAGATATTCATCGAGCCTCTCAACACCCGTGAGCGCCTCTTCCATATTAGCCATGTAATCAAAAAAGTTCTGGACTGTGCTTGAGGTGACCATTACAAACGAAAGCGCAACGGCTATCTCGCCGATACTGACCAGCTCAAAAGCAGCAAAGACCACTCCGGAAAGACCGGTAACAAGCAGAAGGAGCGAGACTACACTGCCCATCTGAAAGGTAAAATAGTGTAAAACAGTGGACGAACGGGTGCGCTGCATCATCGCGCCCTCAACCAAGCGGTCAAATCTGTTTAGAAAATGCTCACCTCTGCCAAATATTCGAATGGTGCCCGAACCCTGTACTGTCTCAGAGAAGTGGGCAATCACCGGAGCCCTAGTGACCGACACACGGCGGCGCTCCTCTCGCAAGCGAGGGCGACTGCGCGAGTAAATCCAAAGATTTGTTACTAGAGTAAGAAGCAAAAACGGCATAAAAAACGGACTTGCAAGCCACATACACCCGAAAATAAGAATCAGGTCGAATACCTGACACAAGAACTCTCCCATCGGACCTCCGGCCATTCGGAAGAGAGCACCGTAGTCTCCGGAAAAACGGCTGAGAATGCGACCTACAGGGGTTCGATCGAAAAAGGTCATCGGCTGACGAGAAATCCGGCGGGTTGTTCTATCATAAAGAGTGCTCACTGCAAGAATCCCCACCCGGGCGATAGTAACTCGAAAAGCCACATTTACTATAAGACCGACAATCAACATTGCGGCAATTATCTGGACAAAATCCTCATCCTTAAGTGTCACTAGGTACGAAGGAATGTCTCTACAGGTAGACTGGACGCCGATCCCATTTCGACATACAAGAGTATCGGCCCATAGACCCAACATGTTCGTGGTAAGCAATAAGAGTAACCGCGCAATCAGTCCCCCAATCAACGAAAGTATAACAAGTATTAGATATGGCTGGTAGATATCCCGGATGGTAGAAAAGACACCTGCGGCGTAGCTACCATGAAATTCACGATCTTTATGTATAAATGTATTTGAGCGTGGAACATCTTCACCCTTCGGAATAATGCCTTGGGCACCTGTTGAACTACTCGTTGAACTACTCACGGCCGCTCCCCTTCCTAGTCGTACTTTCTATGAATGACCTGAACTGAAAATTGCTCTCGGCAAGGTCATCGTATGACCCGACTGCAACAACTGTCCCGTTGACTAAAAATATAATACTCGAACAGTACGGCAGAATAGATAAGCGGTGTGTTGCAATAA
Organism: Bdellovibrionota bacterium; assembly: GCA_044238365.1. GTDB lineage: Bacteria > Bdellovibrionota_C > UBA2361 > UBA2361 > JBIIDM01 > JBIIDM01. The sequence continues at coordinate 7,452 of JBIIDM010000131.1, forward strand.
TTCGTGTGCATTCCTTCCATTCGCCCAGTATCAACTCCTCACAAATTTTTTGTTCAGTATGTACATCCAGAGCACTCAACGAATCGTCCATCAGTATAATGTTCCGGGAATGCAGTTGCGCCCGTGCCAGATTAATTCTCTGTCGTTGCCCCCCAGACAAGTTCACGCCTCTTTCGCCCAGCTCAGTGTTTAATCCCAACTCACAACGCTCATTTTCAGGAAAAAACTGAGCCCTATGCAACCCTGATAAAAACGTTTCATCCAATCCTGGATCTGACTCGTACTCAAAGGCTACATTGTCTCTAAGGGATGAACTCATTATAAACGATTCTTGTGGCACATAGGAAAACATGCTCCTCAGCTCAACATGGGAAAGATTAAGAACGTTCTCATCATCAATTGTATACGAATTAAATGACGCCCAGGTTTCACGCAACAATGACTTAAGCAATAGCGATTTTCCACTACCAACTTCGCCAACAAGCCCAACTAGTGCGCCACCCGCGATCTGAAGAGAATCGATCTTCAACAGGTGCCGGCCTTGTGAAGATAGGTGGAGGCCCTTGATTATAATCGCTCCAGTGGAATTCTGGTGCTCAGAAAATCTAACCCGATCTTCCGACGTGGCATTCAACGCCGATAGTTCCAAGTGCACTGTTTGATCAACTCTCCGGGAACATTTGACTCCCTGTTTTTCATTTTCGAGCGCCAAGAATTCATCTATTCTGCGTGCCGAAGTAAGGGCATCAAGAAATGTAACCAACGTCCAGGGTAGCATTCTTAGGGGTCGCATCAGAAAAATGCCGAAAATCCAGAAAAGAGAAAAAATATCTCCTGGTGTTATCTGTCGCTCGACACTTTGTAAAAGATAATAAAAAGCCACCACATTAATCGCCTGTGGCGCTACCTGCATAATAGAGTTCATAGTGGAACCATTGGTGACCATTGTCAGACGATTCTTGGTCTCATTGTGTCGAGCAACCTGTAACTTCTGCTCGAAGCCAGGTACCCAGCCTAAAATTCTGAGCGCACGTATATTCTGTAACCATTCATTAACAAGGCCCAGACGAACTTCAGCCAGCTCCTTAGCGCGCCTGAAAATAACACTTTGAAACGACGCAAGAAGGAGGCAAACAGACACAAACGCTACCGAGGTCACTAACGGTGCTAATATCGGAAGATCGAGAAGTAACGACACCGCCACTGGCGCGAGAATCAGCGGAATTGCAGCCGAAATTAAAGACGGAAACGTATCCTCAATTATCCAGATGACTGCATGAATGTCGGTTGTATAGAGCGACACTGTTTCCCCAACACTCTTAACGCCCCGCACGGCGGGGTCAAGCCGCAGTGCATGGCTGTAGAGCATCCGCGCCATCCACATATGCATTACCGAACTTTCGCGAGAGCATAAGATGCGACAGGCCGAAATGGTGACCTGATATAGTACCGCAAAGACACATGCCGCAAATACATACCCAACCAGCGTTACGTTGCCGGACTGATACAAATTTGAGACTGCATTAGAATTAGCGCTCGATGCTAAGAACGTGGGTGCGGTAAGGGTATCAACAAAAAGGCGTTGAAACCATGGGGAGATAACCCCACTAATTGCCGATACAAGACCGAGCAGAAACGCGTAAAACCGAATGTGGAGCCTGCGACTCACTACCCACCATAGGATCTTAGGCGGCGACGTTGAGGGAATGGGTAAGTCCGTCGGCAATCGAACACACGCCGACATCATTCGTTCGAACAGAAATGACATAATGAGAGCCAATAAAAAAAAGCCATACCATGAAATTGCTCCCTTTCATAGCACAAGTACATGGTATATGCGCACTATCATAAACCTGAGTTCGACGTAAAAACCCCGGTAAATGGTTAACACAAGGCACGAGTAATATAAAAGCGCAGGCTGAAGCTTGCTACGTTGAGTATTTTATATCATGAACAACGATGTGGGTGCAGCAATGTTAACCATTTACCGCAGTTCTTACGTCGAACTAAGGTCATAAGGTTAACCAAAAAGAATCAGAATAACCATCAACGACGTTATGGACGGGGTCCGTCAACTTACCCCCACAACCTTCGCGTTTATCAAAAACATGGTGGAAACCTGGAGGCACGATTGGCCTCCTATGAGGGACCATTTTCAATCATGTCCTGAATCTTGCTTACAAAGTCCAAGGCGGGCTGGGTTACAATGCAAAAGCGGACTTGATGTTTTAACGCATAATGACGAAACACCTATAATGCGGGCTACCCTAAACAGGAGGTAATTATGACTGGGCGCAAACTAAATGAAGAGGCCCCGGACTACGGCGTCGGCGCAGTTGAAGGTATCAGGTCTACCGAAGGGCTAGGTCGCTTGGGACGGGACGCAACCTGGCAGGACCTCGAAGGCCTGCATTCTGGACTAAGGAAACTTGGCTGGATTGTCGCATTAGAAAGATGGTCTGATGGTGGCTTCATTAATGCTTCCCGATACGGCGCAAGCGTTGGCTTGGTAACCTGGAGCGAAACCCAAGGTACAATCACCATATCACCCTCTAACAACCGCTCTCCTGATAGAAATTTTCCAATACTTCATTCCGACATGGCAGAACAGATCGG
>JBIIDM010000132.1:0-10038 GCA_044238365.1 Bdellovibrionota bacterium
GTAGCCAGTTCCTGAACAGGTTGAACATCCTCTTCCTTGAAAAACCTTTACATGGGGAGCTTCTGCTGCAGATATCCCAATGTCTACCAATGTTTCGGGACTTACCTTTACCCGCTCCTTGCAATCCTTACAAACTCGCCTTGCTAACCTCTGGGCGATAATAAGGTTTATTGAAGATGCAACAAGAAACGGCTCTACCCCCATATTTAGCAGTCTATTTACAGTAGATGGTGCATCGTTGGTATGAAGCGTGGATAGGACCATGTGCCCAGTTAGGGAGGCTTTTATTGCTATTTCAGCAGTTTCGTAATCCCGAATCTCTCCGACCATGATCACATCCGGGTCCTGACGAAGGAATGCCCGTAACGCAGCCGCAAAATTAAATCCAATATCATCATGCATCTGGGCTTGGTTAATACCCATGAGGTTAAACTCTACGGGGTCTTCTGCTGTACTAATGTTGGTAGTGACCTTATTGAGCTCAGATAGGGCAGAATATAGGGTGGTAGTCTTTCCGGATCCCGTTGGGCCAGTTACAAGTACCATTCCGTGGGGTTTAAACAGTTCGCGCTTAAAGTCCTCCAACTGATCAACCTCGAAACCTAGTCTTGTCATGTCAAGCTGCAAATTTGACTTATCGAGTAATCGCAGACAAACTTTTTCTCCAAAGAGTGTCGGGAGAACGTTAACCCGAAAGTCCATCTCCTTACTTTTTCCTAGTTTAAGTTTTATTCGGCCATCTTGAGGTAATCGTCGCTCCGCAATATCGAGATCCGCCATTATCTTAAGACGACTTGTCATCGCGTTTTTCAGTTTCGTTGGCGGACGCATGATTTCATACAGAACCCCATCAATTCTGAACCTTACCCTGAAAGTTTTTTCATAGGGCTCAACGTGAATATCCGAAGAATTCTTCTTAATAGCATCAATAAGAATGGCATTTACTAACTTTACTACAGGCGCGTCCTCGGTGGCCCTTTCGAGATCGGAGAGATTAATGTCATCATCCGAGTCTACGACCTCGACATCGGAATCATCGAAGTCTTCAAATATATTGTCGTAGGAGACATCTTCTTCGGTCTTGTAGAATTGTTCGTGCGCGGTTCGAAGTTCACTTTCTGCACACACAGCGGGTTCGATATCGAATCCCGTGATGAATTTTATATCATTCAAAGACACCATGTTTGATGGGTCAAGCATAGCGACCCTCAAACAGTTATTTCCCTTCTTTTCAATGGGAAAAATATTATGCTTCGTAGCGAGATTTGAAGGAATCAGGCGAACGAGCTCTTCGTCCATCTGATAATCGAATAGACTTACAATGGGTACATTAAATTGTTCAGATAAAAAGAGCGTAATCTCCTCTTCACTCATAATACCTAACTTCACCAGGTAGGTGCCGAGAAATCCTCCCTCTTTATCAAATTGCTCCTTTGCCTTTTCAAGCTGGTCGGGCTGAACTAATCCCTCTTTAACCAGGAGCTCTCCGAGCTTCACACTCATAGCGTCCTTATCTCAACGATGATAACTAATAGATCAGAAACTATCCCATCCTGAAATTTCACGCGCCGAGGCAAATATAGTGGCGGCGCGTTTTGTGAAGATTCCGGGGTAAAAAGGCACAGTAGAAAGCTATTTTAAATAATTTATTCCAAAGGCTATTGCCAGCCCCATTTTGAAAACATCACAAAGAATTAGAAATGGGAATTCACACACCCTGCTATAATTGTATCGGTCGATAGAGATCGCTACTTAACACACTCAATGAGTGAAATTTGGGCAAATTTTGTCAGCGACAATATTCGTCAGAATCTAAAACGCTGTTGGCTTTGATCGAGGATTGTTATGCTGTACGGAAGAAGGAGGTCCCTCACCTTGTCGGCTTTTGCGTAGTCCTTTTCCTCCCGGGCCTTCTGTCTTTGATCATACAGTTCGTTCAGTTCATCAACAGACAATCTCGGTTTACTGATTCTCGCACTTCGAAAGGCCAACGCTTGATCTAAAACCGCGATATAGTCATCACTAAAAAGATACATAACTTTTCCTAAGGACCGAAGTTCGGCAGCCAAGGCACTGATCTTTTGAACGTCACCACCACTTATTAGCAATTTCCTAAGATCCTTAAAGCCCTGACCTAGCACAACCAAGGCCTGCGGTGTATTGAAATCGTCCTGCATCGCCTTATCAAACGATTTACTTAACACGGTTGGTTCCGCTGTATTCTCACCGTGGGCAGGCCGCTCTACACTAGACAACAGCCGATACCATTCCAGAACGATGTTTATGTGCTCTTCGAATAGATCATCCGATAGATTAATCGGCGAACGATAGTGAAACGTCAGTATAGTATACGTGAGCAAGGACCGGCCATACCGGTGCAATGCTTGATCCACAGTAAGGAAATTCCCAAGAGACTTGGACATTTTAGTACCGTCGATGTTCAGCAACCCCAAATGAGCCCAGTACTTTACAAACGGCTGATTGAAGTAGGCCGAACACTGGGCAAGCTCGTTTTCATGGTGGGGAAAAATCAGGTCTAAGCCCCCCAAGTGAATGTCAGTTACAGGGCCCAGGATATCTGTACACATGACCGAGCATTCGATATGCCACCCTGGTCTTCCCTGCCCCCAAGGCGAAGGGAAGCTTTCGTGGTCCTCTGAAAATCTTTTCCACAAAGCGAAATCATGGCTATTCCGCTTTTCATCTCTTACCTCTTTTCGAGTCCCGGTGAGTACCTCGGATTGAATTTGGTTGGAAAGGCATCCGTAGGTCGGCTCTTTGGAAACATCATAATAAACATCACCATTCGGCGTTGTGTAAGCCCGCCCCTTTTCAATCAATTGCTGAATGAAAATGACAATTTTTTCGATATATTCTGTGACCTTGGGCTCAAAATCAGGGGCCTCAAGACCAAAACTATTCATCTGCCTTGTATAGCTCTCGGTGTAGCGCCTAGAGATTTCCCGAAACGATACCCCCTCTACTCGAGATTTATTGATAATCTTGTCATCAACGTCCGTGATGTTCTGTACATACGTTACCTTATACCCCGCTCTTTGTAGAAATCTACGAACAATGCACCCGCGTAACGCCGTTACCGCGTGACCTAAATGTGGCTCGTCGTAGGGTGTCACGCCACATATGTACATCGACACACGATCTTCTTTCAGCGGTTCGAACTTTTCTTTCTTTCGAGTAAGCGAGTTATAAATATACATAGCCATAACTATTTTTATCTGCGAATGCTTTCCTGAACTAGTAAAGATGGTTTATTAGTGGCCGCATGACAAACGCACTCATTAGCCCTTCATTACCGACACCACAACTAGAGAGGACTTCGGCTGATACCAAATTGGCGGAGGATACGCCAGCTATCACCGCATCTCAGCATAAGACTGGGTCCACTAGAGCTGCCTTACGCGCTACGATAAAGCGAATTCGACTCAAAGAACAACACCCAGAGACTGCTCTTGAAATTCAAACCCAGCACGGCCTCTCACCGATCACCTCTAGAATCCTCTCGGCGCGAGGGATGACCGCCGGACAGGGACTAAGCGATTTTATTTCACCCTCCCTACAAAATGGGCTTCCCAGCCCCGAAGAGCTTAAAGGGCTGTCAGCGGCTTGCCAGGCCATCTTCATGAGCGTGTCCCGCAAGGAACATATTGCAATTACATGCGATTTCGATGTTGATGGTCTTAGCTCCGGCTCTCAGCTGTTTGAGTTATTGACGCGAATGCAAGCCAATGTACACCTCTTTGTTCCTGACAGATTTAAAGATGGATACGGTCTAAATAGAACAATAATTGACGAGGCAGCGCGGCACGGGTGTACGTTGCTGATAACCATTGACTTTGGAACTACCAACCAAGGTGAACTTGAGTATGCTGCTTCGCTCGGAATGCGCTCGATTGTTATCGATCACCACCATGTAAGCGAAAACCATCAGGCCGTAGACATTTTTATTAATCCCAATCAACAAGGGTGCGGCTTCGCAGGTCGCATACTCTGTGCCGCCGGCCTTACTTGGTATGTGATTGCTGCCCTTCGCTCTCACTTCAAAAAAATCTTCCCTTACGACCCCCGCGAGTACCTCGAACTTGCGGCCCTTGGAACAATTTGTGACATGGTTCCTCTCACTGGTGTTAATCGAGTAATTGCGAAAAAGGGACTTGAGGCTCTAGGGAAAACCGCTCGCCCGGGCCTACTCGCACTAATGAATGTTGCTGGTCTAAAGGCCCCCCCCAAAACGCACGATGTCTCTTTTGGAATTGGTCCACGACTCAACGCTGCTGGAAGAATGGTTCATGGTGGGATGGTTGTTGAATTACTTACGACCCGCTCCACCGAGCGGGCCTACGAAATTGCCCACAAGTTGAACGAGTTAAATGCTGATCGCCAGCGAGAGGAGAAGAGAGTGCTCCTACATGCAATGAAATCTGTAGAAACGTCAGTACACCTCCCGGCTGGATTCGTTGTCTATGATCCGTCATACCATACAGGGGTCGTTGGTATTGTAGCACAACGACTCGTCGAAAGATTTCATAGACCTAGTGCCGTTATCGGAATAGATGAGGGGGGGCTTTTGAAAGGCTCCATTCGCAGTATTCCGGGAATTAGCGTTATCGCCGTACTTAATGAATGCCGTGACCATTTAATAAAATTCGGAGGACATGAGGGGGCCGGAGGCTTTTCACTTACAGAAGCATCGCTTGAAAAGTTCCGAAGTACATTCACCAGTGCCTGCCAGGCTCTACTCACTCAAGAATGTGCAACGCCAGCCGTGGATACAGACACACAGGCCGCTCTTGATGAACTCTCCCTTGAGCTTGTGCATGAGCTAGCTAAAATTGAGCCATGTGGCATGAGCAACAAGGCTCCCACACTGCTCGTTAATCGAGCTATTATTAGGCGCGTTGTCTGCCTAAAAGATGCTCACCTAAAATTTGAATTATCCAATGGTGCTACGTCAATTAGCGCTATAATGTGGAAATGTACCGAACATCCCTATGTATTCGTTAACAACATGGTTAACGTTGCATTGAGGATTGAGATGAACTCATTTAGGGGCAATACGACGGTCCAAGCTCAAGTTTTTGCGATAGAGCAGTGCTGATATGGTGTCCCTAGCGCCTAGGTACCTTACAGCGTGCTAACGAGTTCTCCTGACGATGAGAGGTGGGGAATGCCAGAGCAATTAACCTGATCCAAAACCCACTTGCCTATGACATTGTCCTGGGTAGCCAAGAAGTGCGCAACATGAAGGTGAAGACATTTGACCCTAAAAAAGTCGGCTACGCCTCCGATACCCACCTTTGACAATTTTCTTTCATAGCCCTTCGCTATTACTAATTCTTGCTCATTATACGCGGCCGTGGCCCACCTACTATGTATATAACGCGCATGTTGGTCTAGAAAAATAGCGCGCGCCTCACTAGTATCTCGGAGAAAGAGCTCCGCCTTGCGCACCCCCCCTTCATATTCCAACGCGGTTATCTTTGGTGTTAGAATCGGGTCAGTAAGCCAGTATAACGTCGGAAATGGCTCCCCATTCCGGACCAGCGGCATTTTCACCACAGCCGGCAGACCGTCACTGCTCCTGGCAACCACCGCAACTGGTAGCGTAGTTCGTGATCCGAACCGCTCGATTAGCCACGTTACATCTTTCTCGCTCAGACCTGACGGTTGCCAAACTGCGATCTTTTGACTAATGTTAACCTTGGACATAGGCCATGTTACTGTATTAGATCTTTCTGGGGATTTTCGTTCGTGTTGCTTGTAGTCCATAGAAGTTTATCAAAGTGTACCTAACCAAGATTATCGAGCCAAGATTATCGAGCCAAGATTATAATGTCTGAAGGCTTTAATATTGGGAATGGGTGTTTGTCTGTCCCCTCGGGGACTTTGCTCCGCAAAAGATATACCGGGTCCTCATTTTTCCTGACTTTTTAAAGTGGAACCGGTATAACGTACAAAGTCTGTAGTTTAGCAAAAAATTTATCTTATCTCAGGACCATGGCACCAGAATTTTCTTTTCGAATGCACAAAGTCTCCAAGTCGTATGGACCACAAAAGACTGTGCTCAAGGATATTAGCTTATCTTTTTTCTATGGGGCAAAGATAGGGATTCTAGGTCTTAACGGAGCTGGAAAATCGACCCTGATGAAGATTATCGCCGGACAGGAAAAAGACTTTACCGGTGAGGTCGACGTAACCCCTGGCCTAACCGTAGGGTATTTTTCTCAGGAACCCACTCTCCCGGTAGGTGCTACTGTTAAGGACGTCGTTCTCGAAGGCTTAGGATCCATAGTCAAAGCTCTGAAAGATTTCGAGCATATTAGTACCCAGCTTGCCGATCCAGACCTCGACCCCGAACAAATGGATGATCTCATAACGAAGCAGGCCGAGGCTCAGGAGCTTATCGAAGCGCAAGACGGATGGGACATTGACAGAACGGTCGAAGTTGCCATGGAAGCACTCAGACTTCCACCGTCCGAAAATATCGTTGATAACCTCTCTGGTGGAGAGAAACGACGGGTCGCCCTCTGCCGCCTTCTTTTACAGAAGCCTGACATTCTTCTTCTTGATGAACCGACGAACCATCTTGATGCTGAGTCTGTCTGGTGGCTTGAAAGATTTCTAAATGATTATGAAGGTACCGTAATCGCTGTAACCCACGATCGTTACTTTCTTGACAATACAGCGCAATGGATTCTTGAGCTTGATCGAGGGCAAGGAATTCCATGGAAAGGTAACTATTCGTCCTGGCTTGAACAGAAAGACAAGCGTCTTGAATTAGAAGAGCGGCGCGACCAAAATCGACAACGCTCCCTTCAGCGAGAATTGGAGTGGATCAGAACCAACCCCAAAGGGCGTCAGACAAAGAGCAAAGCTCGTATCAGGGCGTACGACGAGCTGCTCAATCAGAGTGTACCTGAAAAACTCAAAGAGCTTGAAATCTTCATTCCACCCGGAAAGAGGCTTGGCAACATTGTAATCGAGGCTAAACACCTAACGAAGTCCTATGGTGATAAACTCCTTTTTGAAGATTTGAATTTTACAATTCCTCCGGGAGCTGTTGTCGGAATTATCGGGGGTAACGGGGCCGGAAAAACGACCCTTTTCCGGATGATAATGGGAACAGAAATGCCAGATAGTGGCGAAATCGTGAAAGGAGATTCGGTAGAACTTTCCTACGTTGATCAGAGTCGAGAGAGTCTAAACGATGAAAACTTGGTCTGGCAGGAAATTGCCGGAGGCAATAACGATACTATCAACATTGGCGGGGTCGATGTTCAATCACGAGCCTACTGCTCCAAGTTTAACTTCACCGGATCAGATCAACAAAAGCGAGTAGGAGTGCTGTCGGGAGGGGAGAGAAACCGGCTTCACTTGGCAAAACTTCTTAAGGAAGGTGGGAACGTCCTGCTACTGGACGAACCAACTAATGACCTCGATATAAACACCCTGCGAGCCCTTGAAGAAGCGATTCTCGAGTATGCCGGATGCGTTCTGGTGATCAGCCATGATCGTTGGTTCCTAGATCGGGTATGTACCCATATCGTGGCCTTCGAAGGAAATAGCCAGGTGGTAATGGTAGAGGGTAGCTTTACTGAGTACGAAGAAGACAAACGTAAACGACTCGGCGATGATGCTCTTAGACCTACGCGGGTAAAGTATCGGAAGCTCTAACCCGGATTATTCATGAGCCTGGCGAAATAAGCAGAGATTAGCGTTCTCCAGGCTGATTGAGGTCGAGGAAAGAGGTAATTTTGCGAATGAAACGTATTACTGCGAAATTGCCTCTTGACGAAGAGATCAGCCAACCTGAGATCAGCCAACCTGGTGGACGCCTAATCCTTTCCTTACGTTGATCTTAGACCCGGGACCCATTCAATAACTGAATCAAAAGCTCTCTCTGCGCTTTTATAAGCTCAAAATGAAGGCTTAAAGAGTCTACGCTTACCACGTCGCCACAGATAGACGCCGCTATTATTAGCCGATTCTCTTCCAGATATAATCGGCAACCAACAAGGGGCTTACAAAGCTCTAGGGCTGCGATCAAGGTTGACAGGGTGTTCTTGATTGGCACCGTCACTAAAGGAAATGCGAGCGTGATGATTACATCGTTAGCTTTCTGCGTGTTTTCCAGTTCAACAGTAAGCGGCCCCACACCATGTAGCTGCACTTGCCAGGCTCGAGCCTGAGCATCTCCCTTGTTCTGTTCGTCGTCGCACGGACTTCCGCCAATCCCAAGCAAGAACTCGTGAACGACCTTCAAAGGAGACTGCCCCCCCTCAACTCTCTTTAGTTTTCGAACGGGAACTTCACCAAACACAGCCAGATTCATCGTACATACTCCTACAACAACTAGAGCAATGGGCTAACGACTATATTATGGCCATCTCGTTTACTTATGATATGACTTACCAGAAATAATCGTAGACGCGCGGTACAGTTGCTCAATAAGAATCAGACGCGCAAGATGCGATGGAAAGGTAAGTGGCGATAATGATAAAGATAAAGCTCCTTTTAACTTCCCTGTGCGGGTGTCAATACCAAGAGAGCCCCACCCATAGGGGCCAGCCAAAGCGCACCTAATAATCTTAGGGCCATAAACCATTTTATCTTGTAAAAAATCAGAAAATGCCTGCGAAGTAAAATGCCTACCTTGTTCTTCGAGCAGTACCAGTAGAGCATCGGGACTAAGAAAATTCTGAAGCATGCTCGCATACGTCTCACCGGCCCTGTGCCCCTCAATACCCTTCATAGAGGACGAAAGGTCCTTTAACTCAACCCGAAACCCCTTTGGAAGCCTCTGAAGATACTCCTGCTCCAACGTAAGCACAGCACCGGAAGACTTTGAAAATGACAACAGCTCAATCAACACGTTATTCTTCGGTATTTGCCCCGTCCTTCACTGTCGACAGCCACATGTGCTGTGCAAATGAATCCATCATAGGAGCAAGCTTTTTAGCCCGTGCTTCCTCTGAATTTTCAAACGCATCCGGATCAAATGATGCCCGTGGATCGTTCGCCGCTCGTGCCTGGTTATGACTGCAACCTTGCAGCAGCGACAACATCAGCACCGCGAGACATATCCTTTGTGGCGTAACTGTCTTCATGACTCAACTCTCCATTTCTCATAAAACTCGGGATATTCCTGAAAGAGCGACTGAATTACTGCGGGCGAAATCGCATGATCGGGACTAAAAGCGACAATCGCCACCTGTGCATCTGGGCGACTCATCAATCCAATAATATAATGGTCCTTTTTATTTACCAACACTCGTAAAAAACGCGTTCCTTGAATAGTAATAACTTCTTCAATTAGCGCCCGCCGCATATCAAACTGCCCACGGAGGAAGGCAAAAATGTCGGGCTGTATCGCATGCGGAACGCCGGGCTGGTATGTTCGAAGGGCCTGAAATACTCTTTCAATATCATGCTCAAGGACAACAACTCCCTTAGTCGATGAATCGGTTGGGGCAACAAAAAGCGAGACCTTGGTATTTAATGGCTTATAAGCCAACTGCAGAAAGGTCCCATCGTCCTGCTTAAGCGCCAGCGGATAGATAAAAGATTCGCCTTTCCTGGGTCCCAACACCGCTGTTTCCGACACCCCATAATTGTCGATTTTACTCTGCACCAGCCAGATAAAACCTCCCAAAAGGGTACAATTAACTAACATAAACACAAGAAACCAGTTTACGGAAAGGTGCGTAAAGGAAAAATATTTCATAAATTCAGTAAATTACCCAGAATAAACGGTTAAGTTGAAAAGAATTCGCATTCATTGGCGAACAGAATATACTCTTTCCCTTTCTCAATCCAAAAAAGAGAGAAATGAAGCGGGAATGTCGCGTAGTAAAACGACCTCCTCTAAAAGTCGCTAGCCCGGATTATTCACGAAACGCGACTTCAGAGGCAACAACTCATTAACCCGGGGCAAATTTAGATAAAATGCTGTTTTTCTGTATCTATTTCTGATTAGTTATGGCATATGATTGGTATGATAACGTACCAACTAGAGCCACT
>JBIIDM010000269.1:0-2773 GCA_044238365.1 Bdellovibrionota bacterium
TTCTTTGATAAGCTCGACTTTTTCGAGATGTCGATTCCATTGCCAATAGGAGAGACGGCACATAATCAGTATTAATAGAAGCGCCGGGCCGGTAATATACCACGAGAACTGAATGACGCGATTTTTGGTACTACTCATTGGGGATTCGCTGATTGATGATTCTTGGGTTGATTGTTACATTTTTGCTCGGTCTGTGATATTACAGGAGGTGGCGAGTATTGTCACAGCACGACTTGAGGGTCCTTTAACCATAACTTCGTTAAAGGATTCTAGGTCGACGGCCCGTCTATCTGATATCCGGTGTTGGTCGTTGAATGATAGTTGCTCGCATTCGTGCGTTACTGTGCCGCATTGGCTAATTCGCGTTCGGGAGAGAAGCTAAATCAATATCTCATTGCAAATATCTAGCAACTTTCCGGTTATCCTTTTGTTATTGCTCAAGAAGCTGATGCAATTAGGTACAATTGTTAGGGACTGTCCAAGGGCGGATAAAAAACGAAAGTGTTGCGCATGGTGTGTTGCGCTCTGTGGGGTTAGTCGAGCAAAATCATTCGGGTGGTGAAATAGATAGGGAGAGATCCCTGCGCAGTACCTTATTTTTACTGAAGTAGAATCATGAATATAGTTTCGATGGGGCGGTGTCGGCCTGAGGGTCGAATTTCAAATAGCGTGTTAGAGGGCCTGCGTGAGAGCGGAGTTCCCTTGGCGTCTAGTTCCTTTGTTTTGTCCGGGCTCCTGTCCCCCCTGTACACCTGCCTGCCAACCTCGTACATAACGTCAACCCATAACGAGATACCGAAAAACACTGTTGAAGTGGTTAAGGAGGGTGCAACTTTTCTTGGGCACGAGGCTGCTCTAGGGGCGCTTCGGGAAGCTAACCTGACTCCGCCTGATATCGGTCTAGTTGTAGCTGAGACATCATCGCAGACACAAACGATTCCGGGTGAGTCGCAAAGAATTGCTGAGAAGCTAGGGCTAAAGGTTGTTAGCTTCGATTTCTCGATGTCTGCCTGTTCATTTGTGAATTACCTCAAGACTCTGATGTCTTGGAAGCCAGAACGCCTTCCTAAGTACACTCTGTGCGTATCAGTTCATACCCCTACTCGTTTTGTAGATTACAAAGAAGGTGTTGAGCGATTTATTCTCGGTGATGGTGCGTATGCTATGATTATCTCTCCGGATGCTCCCGGGACGGCTAGGGTTGAAAGAACGTGGTGGATCTCAGAGCCCGAATTTGCAGACGTGATGTCACTTTCACTTTTTGGGCATATTCATCTTGATCTGGAGCTTCTTTGGGTACTATTTCAACGCCATCTTTTGGGCCGACTCACCGAGTTTCCGGCGCGTGATGACGAAGTTATCATAGTTCCTAGTCTGTTTTATGATCGCATCCGAAGCTTGGGGACTTCAATTCCCTTTGGTAATTCCCGACTAGCGGACGAGTGTTATGAAGGGGGGTTTGCACTTGGCGCAGATATTGGATTGTCGGTAAGTCATATCTTAGAACAGGTGGCAAGTGGAACCCGGGTTCGCGTTTTTGGGATCGATGGTGGGGGGACCTTCGGTGAGGCCGTAATAATCAAGGAGGCGTAAGGGGACTTTTATGCTTTATATCTTAGGAATGTCTTCTCATCATCCCACTGAAACTATCGATAACCAGTTTATTGAAGATCTTGATGTTGGGACCAGTCGAGAGTGGATCGAGCAAAAGATCGGGGTGATTACCCGCGTTACTACGTTAAATGCTCAATACATCAAGGTTACGAAGAATCAGGACCCTCAGGAGGCAGGACGTGTTGGAACGATGAACTCCGCACAATTAGGGGCGGTCGCAGCTGGAAAGCTTCTATCCAGTCTCAATATAGATCCTCTGAAGATTGGAATGGTAATAGTTAACAGTTGTTATCCCAGTTATACGATTCCCTCACTTGCTGCGGGGATCGCCAAGGAGGTAGGGGTGTATAATGCCGATTGTTATGATGTGACGAGTGCCTGCCCGGCATTTGCAGTTCATATGGATTACCTGAATCGGTTCCAGCCGGCGTGTCTTCCCGAGTACATTCTTTGCATTGCATGCTCCAGTGTCACCCATTGCGTCAACTATAATGATAGGTCAGATGGGGCTATCTGGGGCGATGGCGCAGCTGCCTGGCTTGTTTCGAACAGGCACAAGGGCCCTCTAAAGACGGTCTTTACTTCCTTCGAATCCGATCCGTTACGATCTCAGGCTGTTGTAGTTGACCGCTACGGGCATTTTGGTCAGGACGGCAGGGCAGTTAGAGACTTTTCGGTACGTCAGACTGTTCGTCTGTTGAAGTTTCTAGAGTCTCATTTTTCCATGGATTGGAGCCGAGATGTATTTATTGGCCATCAAGCTAATAGGACTATGCTCGAACAGATTCGGGAGAATCGAAAAATTCCGGAGTCCAACCATTGGTTCAACGTAAGCTTAATGGGAAACCAGGGTGGGGCAGGGGCGCCGGCGGTATTAGCTGAAAATTGGTCAAAGCTGAAGACCGGCCAGAAGATAGCGGTCGCTGTAGTCGGAGCCGGACTGAGTTGGGGGTCCGTGCTGCTGGAAGTAGAGTAGGTGAGTGCCGTCAGGTTGGTCTATCTCTCTCTCAAAAGGTAATTTTGCTCACTATAACGTATAGAGTGATACGCCAGCTATTCCCGCTCGGCGCTCGGGCCCAGGGACTTCGTCCCTCTTCGCTGATCGCGAATTCACCCTGTGAATTCAGTGTGTTGTAGCTTTCATAGGGTGAGCTGACAT
>JBIIDM010000011.1:0-31610 GCA_044238365.1 Bdellovibrionota bacterium
TAACTTAGATATTTATCGGGGTGAAACGCTCGGGATTATCGGACGCAACGGTTCGGGAAAATCAACCCTCCTTCAGTTGATCTGCGGAACTCTTCATCCCACCTGGGGTCAGATTGAGGTGAGGGGGCGCGTTGCCGCTCTATTGGAATTAGGTGCTGGTTTTAATCCCGAATTTACAGGAATGGAGAATCTGTTTTTAAATGCTTCAATCTTGGGGCTCAGCCAAAACGAGATTCATAATCGGGTAGATCGAATCGCGGCCTTTGCAGACATTGGCGACTTTCTAAAACAACCGGTAAAGACCTATTCGAGCGGTATGTATGCACGACTTGCATTTGCAGTGGCAGTTCACGTTGATCCGGAAGTTCTGATAGTCGATGAAATTCTTGCTGTAGGAGACGCGGCCTTCCAACGGAAGTGCGTACAGAGATTTTATGAAATAAAAGAACAAGGGGCTACCATCCTGTTTGTATCTCACGATTCGTACCAAGTTAAAAATCTATGCGACCGAGCGATATACCTTATCGACGGCGTACCACGTGCCGTCGGAGCAGCAGCAGAAGTCGTAGACCAATATACGTTCGATCTTGAGCGTGGAAGCATAGCGCGTCGAATTGAGAGCACAGCAACCGAAGAGCACCTTGCTGAAAAGCCCAAAACTGAAAAGCAGGAGAATGAACCAACCGAAATAGCCGGCCAGCTTTTTTCCATTACTGATGTACTCCTTGAAAATAGCGAACAAGAAAGGATCGAGGTAGTTCAATCAGGAGAGACTATTCGGCTTCGCATTCACTATAAAGCGACGGAAGAAGAGTTCCCATCTCGCATATCGTTTGTCTTTAATCTTTACCGTCACGACGATCTCTACGTATGTGGAGTTACCAGTCTTATGGATGAACTTGAACCGTTCACTGCCTATCGATCGGGAGAAGTCGTTGTCGAATTTCCGAATTTCCCTCTAACCGCAGGGAGATATGTATGGAGAGTCGCAATAAATGACGCCGGAGGATTGTTAGTGCATGCCCATGCCAAGTACGTTTGTCCCTTCCAGGTTATCGACCAGTTCCGGGCAGTAGGCGTAGTAAATCTTGAGCATCGATGGTCGACCTCGGCCCTTGATTGTGTCGCCTAGCAGATGCGTTCACCAGGTTGTCCAATCGTTTCGTCAAAAGCCTTATTTTACTCCTCGCGAGGTACAGTAGTACCTCTCATCCGCTAAAAAGACTTTTTGCTCGACCTTGAACAAACTAATGAACGCTTACTTCAGCTATTTTATCCTTACTTTTCCGTTTAGGGGATATATATGGAACGTTTAAATTTCAAAGACGACGCAACAGCAAATACCTGGGAGCTGTCCATTCACTTGGCCCGCTACGGCCTGGTGGCTAACCTCTGTAAAGGCAAGCGGGTCTTGGACCTTGCTTGTGGCCAAGGATACGGTGCGTTCCTAATGGCAACCAAATGGCAGGCCGCATCGGTGCATGCCGTAGATATTTCCGAAGAAGCCCTTTCCGCAGGACAGGCGCTCTTTCCCGATCCGCGGATTCTCTGGGAAAAACTTAACCTTGATACCTTTGATGAACGCTGCTTTGAAAATAAATTTGATCTGATAGTCAGCCTTGAAACTGTGGAACACTTACAGAATCCGGAGCGGTTCCTTAAAGTTCTTTCAACGCTACTGGCGCCTGGAGGGACACTTTGTGTCTCGTGGCCAAACGATGAGTGGTACTACGGTCAAGGTGTGACCTACAACCCCTACCATATGCATGTTTGGAACTTCGAGCAGTTTTGTCAAATGGCAGAGCCAATATTGGGCCCTGCAAAAGGCTACTTTCTTGGCTCCCCCATCAAGGGAATTTGTACTGTTCCGATTTCACGGGAGACCGCTGTTACTGAAAATGTTGGTCCTGCGCAATCAAGTCTGAAGACCATTGAACACTGTACGAAGACCGATTCGATTCTATTTTCTCCAGATCCCCTTGAAGCTCCATCTAAGAACTCCTCATTGTATTTTCTCGGATTATGGCAAGCAGGCAATATGCATGAATCCGAGCCATTACTATCATCAGTGGCCTGGACGCCCGTGTCACCAGATATTCGGCTTCATATATCAACAATCCGTCCTTCCAGAAGCCTTACTGAAGGAAAGCCTGTACTTGTGCTGGTAGTTGAAGAACGAGGAAGCCGCTTTGATTATACGGCAATTCAGATCGAGAAATTTCTAAAGCCGTCATATGATGTTCAGGTAATGTACGCAAGTGACTATCCAGATGCAGGAAGTCTATTCTACAATGCAATCTGGGTGAAAGAAGCGACTATGGTCCATGTATTTTGTAGCGACTTTCTTTTTCATGCCTTTTCCTCAACCTCTGATGTAGGAACATTTGCCGCTACGTTAAACGGTGCCAATATCAGCGCCTATTTGAATCGTTTCTCTGCGACTGTTTTCACAACGTCAGTCACAGAGTTTGATAAGCACGACATAGCCAATCTAGCATCACGAGATAGCTTTCTTTGGATGATTGACGCATATTCCGCACAGTCACAGAAGGCATTCACCTCATATTCAGCGCATCATCATTGCGCCCCAGACGTAATCATTGAGACGCCTGGTGATATTGACCTGCTGAAAGCGCATAGCCTGGACCGTTTTGAAAACAGGCGCGCCGAGGTGGTTGTAGGGTGGCTCGATGAAGGCAATCTCTTACACCTCGATTCACCCACGGTTGAAACAAAACGAAACGGCATAACGCAGGCCCTTGCGATACTACGCGAGGAAGGCCGTAAAATAAGCGAAATTGTTATCGACTCCACATTCGAGTCGCTATCGCCGAACGAAAAGTCATTGACGTTCGCCTCCATGGATCTATACCTGTGTGCCTCCACCTCCGAACAGGAGCAGAGGAGAATTCCAGAAGCTATGGCCTGTGGCGTCCCAATAGGAGGTATTAGGACAGAACTTACAGGCCGATTACTGGGGAAAGAACAAAAGGAGTTCCTTCTAAACGATTACACTCCCGAAGCGTGGGCTTCCTCCCTTCGCCGCCTGTTCACCCAGCCTGATATACTGAAACTATTATCCGAAGAGAATCTCTCTCAAAGTAAGGAGCGGTCATGGCCTTCTATCGGCATACATTGGGCATCTTTCTTCTCTTTAGCCGCCACTCGTTTAGACAGTAGAAGTATTCAACGACGCCGAAGCTTTCTTGCCGAAAAAAATACTCTTACAGCTTTTCAAATAACGACCAAGAGTCCGCAAAAGGAAAAGCCAGTGCTGACTTTGATAGCAGACGTTCCAAACTGGGCATACTGTAATATCTCTCAGAATATCAGAAAATACTTGAGTCATATCTATGACATTCAAATCCTCTACGTGGTTGACTATCCAGACTGGATTGCTCTGCTTCACGATGTTATTTGGAACCGGAAGGCGGCAATTGTTCATGTTTTCTGGCGGGAATACCTATTCGAAGCACTTACATCAGATATTGGAAAGGCCGTAACAGACAAATTCGATGTAGACAATGGTGTTTTTCTAAGAAAACTCTCTAAGACTGTCTTCACAACCTCCGTGTACGATCACCTCAATCTTGATGACGCAAGTATTAAACTCCGACAAAATTTTTTCGGGCTTGTGGATAGCTTCATTGTTAGTTCAAATAAATTATTTGATATTTATTGTAAAGCCTATTCAGTCAAACCAGATTTCGTCATTGAAGATGGAGTGGATCTTGACTTATTCAAGCCAATTGACCTGGCGCGCCTTGAAAAGGATGATGGAGATCTGGTAGTCGGATGGGCCGGAAACAGTCATTGGTGTAAGGATGCGAACTACGATCCAAAAGGCTTTCATACAATTGTTAAACCAGCCATAGAGCTGTTGCAAAGTGAAGGACTGAAGGTCCGTGCTGAGTTCGCTGATGCGAGTGTTACACGAATACCGCGAAGCGAAATGCCCTTATTCTATTCCAAATTGGATGTTTATATCTGCGCATCGGAGATCGAGGGAACGCCAAATCCAGTGCTTGAAGCCATGGCCTGTGGCGTTCCAATTGTAAGTACTGACGTCGGAATCGTACCCCAGGTTTTTGGACCCCGGCAACGTGAGTTTATTTTAAAAGAAAGAACTCCCGAAGACCTAGCCCAGCTCTTACGGACAATTTTAGCAAAGAAAACCTTACTTAAGTCGTGTTCTGAAGAAAACTTAGCACGAATTCAGACCTGGTCATGGAAAGATAAAATGTCAAGATGGATAGCATTCTTCGCTCTAGCATCTTCACGCTTAGATGAGTTAAGTTCAAAGCGCAGGGAACTCCACTATTCGAGAACTGCCAATTCCGAAATAATGTACGGGAAGCTCAAGACCAACACGGAAGTACAACCTCTGTACAGTGAAATTGACCGCTTAACTAGCATAGTCGCCAGACAGGAACGTCTGTTACATTCAAAGAGTCAGGAAGTGGAAGTGCTCCGGCGCAGGATTACAGGCCTTCACGAGAACAGCATGGACCCGGCCCTCCCCTAGCTAAAGGCCGACCTATACTGCAGAACTCCACGCAGCAGCCTCTTAACGAAGAGATCAGCTAACCTGGTAAACGCTCACCCAGAGTCAAACATTACCAACATTGGCCTTTGCCAATGTGATCGGCTGTTGGTGTAGCACCGAGTTGTTCCATGCCTCTAAGCAGAGCAGAGAGAAGAGTTTAAAGGAATTGTCTGTTCTGCGTTCCAGGTGATTGTTCACTAAATTTCTAACTTCATCCGGGTTGCAGTACATGTTCACAATAGGCCCCTCCACAAGCGCATTTAGCTTGCTTTTAAGCGGGTCCTGTAACATCCACTGGGCCAAGGGTGCATTAAACCCTGCCTTCTTACGGTCGACTGTAGAACTTTGCAGCCGCTGATTCTGACTACGGCGAAGAATATACTTCTTTTTAAGCCGATTTAATTTTAAAGAGATCGGTAGGGCCGCGGCAAATTCAACAAGGCGATGATCCATAAATGGAGATCTTGATTCCAAGGAATGTGCCATTGTCGTTCTATCAGCTTTAACAAGAATATCATCGACTAACCAGGTCTTCATATCTACATAACTCGCCCGGTCTAGAAAATGTGCCGACGATACCTGTGCGTCAAAACTTTCGAATACTTTAACTGGGTGCTGTTCGAATATAAGGTCCCGAAAATGCGGGCGCAACAGTCTAAAAAGGTCTTCCGTTGAAAAAAGCTCCCGCCACGAGTAGTGAGCCTGTGCAAAAGGATATTTCACCCCCTGCAAAAACTGCTGAATCTTATAATCAAAACTCACCTTTCCAAAGTCTCGTGAGACGAGCCCTTGATAGGCCCGAAGTAGGCCAAGGCGGAATCGCGCAGGAACTTTCCTTGCATGCCAATATAATTTATCAGCGACGTAGGTCTCATATCCGAGAAAGAGTTCATCCCCCCCATCTCCTGAAAGCGCCACCGTAACAAACTCTCGGGCAAACTTTGCCAATATAAGCATCGGGATCGTAGAAGTATCCGCAAATGGGGCGTCGGCAAAATAGGCTAATTTATTCAGATCCAATTCCCGTTCAATTGCACTCGCCATACTGACGTGATGGTCTATCTTCAAATAGCGTGCAACTTGCTCAGCGCATTCAGCTTCATTAAACCCTTCCTCATTGAACCCTATCGTAAAGGTCTTTACATTAAATGGCCCACCAAGGGATACCATGGACGCAACAATAGACGAAGAATCAATTCCTCCGCTCAGAAATGCGCCAACTGGAACATCACTAACAAGTCGTACACTAACCGAATCATCGAATAATTCAAGGAAAGTTTGTATTGCCGCGGCCTCAGTAAGACGAGACTTAGTCCCGAACGCCGCAGCAAGATCCCAGTAGGGCCTAACCTGTAGCCTACCTCCCCTCTTCAGAACGGCACAACACCCTGGCGGAAGGTTCTTAACCTCATCCACGATAGTTTGAGCGGTTAAATTATACCCTAACGACAGGAAATGCCGCAGACCAATTGGCGAAATCTCAGGTTTAATTCTATCGGATTCAAATAGTGCCTTTAGTTCAGAGGCAAAAGTAATACTGTGATCAGAATGTTCACAATATAAAAGCGGCTTCTCGCCCATTCTATCTCGGGCAAGAAACAAAACTTCTTCAACCGAATCCCAGATTGCAAATGCAAACATTCCATTCAGCATCGCCAGGCAGCCCTCACCGAAGGTAATATAGGCTCTCAACAGTACTTCCGTATCACCCGTTGTGTTGAACACCTCACCCCGTCTCTGGAGATCTTCGCGAATGGCCCGGTAGTTATAGATCTCCCCGTTAAAAACAATCCAGTAACGACCCGAGGGATCCACCATAGGCTGTGACGCCGCATCCGCTAGGTCAAGAATTGCCAGGCGACGATGCCCCAACGCGACCCCGCCTACCACCACGACCCCTCCTCCATCTGGACCACGATGATACATTCGGGACGTCATTTTTTCGACTACTTCCCCCGATGCACCACCCCAACGTACCTCACCGCAAATCCCACACATAGCCGCCTCCATGCCACATCCAATGTTCAGTTACTGGTCGGGTCTCAAGTCAGAAAAAAGTTGACCAGCAGCCTACCCGGGCAAGGGTAACAGCAAGTAATGTTGAAGGCAAAATGGGTGATACGCGATGAATTATATTGTTAGTAGAAGCTAGATCCATTAAGTTTCCGCACCTATGCAGAACTAGATAGTCTGAAAACTTGGACGCTGGTGGGCCCCCTCCAAGGCCGAAACGAGCGCTGTGTACTTTTTCTCCTTTCCGCACTAGACTCCTAACGTAGGGCAGTGGTGTTTTAATCGAGGTGAAGGTGAAAATCCGGTAAAAATGACCACGACATATATAGCCACCCTGCCGAACTAAGAAACGATTAGAAATGAGCTTTATTCACCATGAGTCATGGATACAGATCTCCCCTTCAAGCGCTCTTACTTTCCTCTTACGCGCTGGTAAACAAAAGCAACCTGTTAAATTCCAGTATCGGCCGTTGGGTTTTCCAGTTCTCCTACTTTGCATACAAACGTTGGTTTGAAGATCCATTTATGGCTCTTGGAAAAAGACACCCTTCCCTCTTTGAGAATGGTCATATCCTCGATGTCGGCGCAAATATAGGGTACACGGCATTAGTGTTTTCTAAACTGACCTCACAAGGGCATAACGTCTACGCTTTTGAACCAGATCCCGACAATTTTGCTCGACTAGTTCGATTCGGGGGCCAAGCAAGCCCGTCTAATCCTATCGAATGTTTGAACGTTGCTGTCGGCGCACAACCCGGATCAATTCAATTCTGGCATAACGCGAACCATCACGGAGACCATAGAGTGTGCAATGCCGCTCTTAAGTCGCAGTACGAGATCAATCCCGATGATGTTTGCGAAGTTCCATTGATAGCTCTTGATAATTTCTGCCAAGAACGAAAAATTGAACGACGAATTTCGTTTATTAAAATTGATGTTCAGGGGTTCGAATTGGACGTCTGTCGGGGAATGTCAAAGATTCTCGAGGAGAATCCCACTATTTCAGTAGCACTTGAGTATATGCCATCAGCATTCAAGGACCTTGGATTTGCAGGAAGTGAGGTTCTAGACTTTATGGAGAACCGAGGATTTCATCCGAGCCTGATAAAAAAGGATGGACGCCTTATACCGACCAACAGAGCCGGTATAGAAGAGCAGGCAGCCCGTGTAGGTTATGTCGACATACTCTACACTAAAATCCACGCCGCCTAAGTACACATTAATCAGGTTGTTCAAGGTCGAGGAAAAAGTCTTTTTTTTGCGGATGCGAGGCACTCACGGCACCTCGCAAGGAGAAAAATAAGGCTTTTGACGAAGAGATTGGACAACCTGGACAACACTTAGTTTATTGCATCTGACAGAAACGACGCAACCGCCTAGGAAAGAGCGATTTTATAGCCCGCTGGAAGATACTCCGAAGACTTTGGCGTTTTATAATCTCTGGCAGGGTCTTCTCAATAACCTGCAATCTATGATTAATGTCATTAATGGCTCCGACTAGGTTACCAAGCTCAGTTTGAGAACACATGACACCCAAACGCTCATCAAGTTCACGAAACTTTGACCTTGTCTCTAAAAGCTGTGGCTCTAATTCCGTCGTACGCATATACAATTGAAAATACCCTACTATCTCCTTCAACTCTTGATGTATAGAATTGAACTCGAATTTCAGCTCTTCGGTGCGTGAATATAACTTGAAGTAGCTTACAACTTCCTTAAACTGAGCATCCAAGTTATCAAGCAACTTTTTTGCCTCCCGCTGAGAGAGATAAAGTGACTCAGGAATTCGATCCACCCCTTCCAACTTACCCAGAAAGGCATGTATTATTGGAAGATAGATACCCGTCGCACCGCCCGGTAGGGGAGAAGTGGTGGGTGTTTTTGCGAGCTTCTCCAGCAACGTAATGTATGCTGCCTCAGCTGCTTTCCAGTTCATTTCACTCGCAGTGACTTTTCCGGCTGCCTTGAGCTTTTCGAGGAGACCAGGCTCATCTCGAAGCCTTCTTAACGCAGCAACCGCCGCCTCTTTATCATCCCGTCCTACGACCAGCGCATTCTCTAAGTGTCGTATATATTCCTCATGCCCCGACACGTCGGAGACAATTGCTGTTCCTCCGCAAGCCATCATCTCCAATGGTGGCAGAAAAAAACCTTCCACAACGCTTAACTTAATCAACACATCGCATGATGAATATATTGATCTCATTTGGTCAGGCTCTACAGAGCCGAGAAATCTGTCTGGCGCCCAGTCTGGATTACAAACCCCATCGCCAGCTACATACCAGACTTCGATGTCCTCTACCTCTTTGACTACATCAAACGCTAAATCAACCCTCTTATAAGAAATATAGCTAGAACCCTCGATCAAAACCCGAAGTTTCCCCGGGTTCTTTGGCTCCAAGGGCTCCACCGGATAGAATCGTTCTGAGGATACTCCATTCGGAATTATTACCGACTGTACGTTAAACTCATCAGCCAACATGCGATTGATCCACCGTGCTTCAGTCAAATAGTGCAGGGGCAGCTTGTAAGAAATTTCCACTCCTATACGCCGCAGCGTTTCCTCGGCACCATAAAACCGACGCTCATCAGACTGCACAAAATATGCAAAATGCTCACTCTTAAGAGTAAATATTTCGTACGCAGTTTCCCACCAGGTAGCAATCACCAGATTAAACTGGCTATCCCGAGCTGTCTCCCAATCAAGAATATCAAATTGATACCCTAACTTCTTGCACCAATAAGGTTCACCCCAGACGGAACCGCCCCCAACAGTGGTAAAATCACGCTTTACTCTAATCCAGTTTCGAAAAATGACGGCTACTTCATGCCCAAGATTCATAAGGATCTTGGCATGTTCATACACAACAAGATTCCCCCCCGAAAGGGTATCGGCCGGTAGTAGAAAGGCTATTTTCATTCCGTAAACTCGATTGTAATGTACTATTTCAATGCCAACCCGGATTATTCACGAAACGCGCCTCCGTAGTGGTGCGGGCTCGTGAATAATCCGGGCTAAATCCCTCTGAGAATAGGCGTCCACCTGGAAATAGGCAAGCTTTTGATAGGTCGCTCGATAGCGGTGACACTTCAAAAGGGCAGAAAGTACGAGGAACCGGTAGATCCTTTGCAGAGCAAAGTCCCCGAAGGGATAAACAAATACCCATTCCAGAAAATAGAGTCTTCAGACACTTTGAATTGGAATGGGTCTAACAGAAACCCACAATGAACTACGTACCCAATTCCCTTTGTCGAGACGCCAAGGTAGAGGCAATTCGATAGCCATTTGCCATTGCACTCAATGTGATAGTAGGTGCTGGAACAGAAGGGAAATTTGAAGAATCCATCGCAAAGATTCTCGAAAATCGTCCTTCCCTTCCGATTGGTCGCCCCAAAGGATCGGTAGAATACGGCTGATTACTCAAGGACATTGGAAAACTACCGCCTACATGTCGGCCGTCTCCCGGATCGCCGATACTCACCATAGGTGCTAAAGGAAATAACCGCGTCAACCGAGCGAGTCTGGTCAACTTCCAAACTAAGCGTCTAATAACCTTGGGAGCTTCGGCACTTTTAACGCCCTTCATAAGGAGTCGACGATCGTTCTGACCAGCTAAACCAACCTCAAGACTCGAAGAGACGTCCGAATGAAGGTAGCCCTGTATCAAATACATCCGTCGCAAGACTGGACTTGCAAATCTACTTGCAGGTCCTAACATGTGCTCCATTCCCTTTTTAAAGAGATCGTTATAAGAATAGAGTTGAAGATGGATTATTTTATCTGTTAACCGAGGATCTGAAACCTCCACAAAAAGTTGAGCCAGCGTGTTATGCCGAGGCGAATCTAGATCTCCCCCAAACTTCGGGCCCAGTAACGGAATCATAAAATATTCGCTCGTCTTGAGCGAAATTTTTTGGTTAAACGCATCCATAGAGTTCAGTAAAACCCTCGTAGATCCCAGCGCTCCAGCGGACAGATATGTTTGGGAACATTCAAGAACGAACGGAGTAAACCCTTCGCGAATGCGTCCCTCGATTTGGCAGGAATTGCCAACTTCTACAACTCTGTCAACTACAACTCCTTGCAGATGCTTTAGCAAGCCACGATACTTCTGCTTAAGTTGAGACAACATCATTGAAGATGAAAATATAAGCTCATGCGGACAACCATACATGCACAAACCACATTCGGAACATGAATTTCCAATTCCTTCAGCATCGGGCCAAGAATGACGAAATGCAAGACGAGCCCTAAGAATATGCATTCCCTCCTTGTTCAGTCTTGCTTCCTTCTTACGCAAGGTCTCATATAATTGCCTGGCTGGGGTAGTAAGAGGCAGATCAATATTTGCGGCCCCAATAGAAGGAAATGAACCCGGATGCTCATCGTCTGAGCCGGAGACCCTCATATATCTCCCAATCGCCTTATAAGCGCGAGCCAATTCACCGTAATCAACAGGCCAACCCTGTAGCTCGCTTTCCGGGTATGGCATTATCGCAGCACCCCAGACGCTACTATATCCACCTTCAGCCAATGAGGGGGTAATCTGCCCAGTTCCTGTGGACGCCGGGTGCACCTGAATTTCGGAACCTCGGTACGGATAATCTGACCCGTACACTCTCTTAATTTGAACACCCTTTGACGAAGCACTCACGCCGTTCTTCAGCATCTGCGCGAACGACTCATCCATCTCCGGCTTTTTTAGCGATTGGGCGTTAGTCAGTGTGGCCAATGCTGATTCCTCAAGCTTTTCACCGCCATCAACAATAAGCACGGACTGCCCCTGCTCAAGTAGGGCAAGCGCCACGGCTACCCCAACTGGTCCACTTCCCACTACGACATTCTCATGTCGATAATTTAGCAGCTCTCTGTCCACACGTTCCTACAGTTCCCTAAACACCAACGCTACGCTGTCTCCCTATTCCAATTTATAGCGGTTCCACATCAAAAGCCCCTGAATAAAAAGGAACCGGCAGAACCTTTGAGGAGCAAAACCGCCGGAGCATCAAACCCAAAAATATCATCATGGCCCATTTCAGCAAAAATAATTCTTCGCCATTGAAATGGGCGTAGGTTGAACTTTAATTTGCCACTTTTCTCTCGTTATCTTCTAACGGCACCTCTCCCAGCATCACGGAAGAGACTTGGTCATTAGGGACTACCGATGTTCTCTGGTCAGATGTTGTAGCACGCCAGGTACTTGATGATCGCTTTACAATCACCTCAGCCAATATTCCACTAACAAAGACCTGGACCCCCATCAGAAACATGAGTACTGCAAAGGATCCAATGTATCCAAGATTGATGAAATCAATACTTCCCTTAACAAACCCAAGCCCACAGATGACCATTGCAACCGGTAGAAAAAATCTCAATGGCTCAAAGTATGACGCAATTCGAATTATCAACAGACTAAAGGCGAAAAAATCGCTCACTGGCTTTATATTGGAAGTCCCACTTCGTTTAAAGTAGGGGATTGGCACATACTCAGTGCGATAGTTACTATACAATGCCGCCAGAGTAATCGTGGTAGTAAACGAAAAACCCATCGGTAACAAGTTTCGAAAATCTCGATAGAGCTGGTGTCGAAAGACCCTCATACCCGAATTCAAATCGGGCACCATAACCCCCGAAAGAGTATGAGCCATTTTCCTGAGAACCCACCGAGCGACTCTATGGAAAGGTTTGGTATTAATTCCTGTTCCATGACGGGCCCCCACGACCATATCTGCCCCGAGCTCAGCCCGCGAAAGTAACTTTGGAAGGTCCTCGATCGGATACGTCGAATCCGCATCCGTTATAAAGACCCATTCATGCCTGCAACTATCCAACCCGGTCCTAAGGGCCGCGCCATACCCTCGGTTCACGTGATGAGTGATCACTGTGACCCCTTTGAATGATTCGAGGATCTCAGCTGTTCCATCAGTTGAGCCATCATTTACTAACACTATCTCAAATGACCAAGATAAGATCCGAGCTACAACCTTTTGAATCCTCTCCACCGTCGCCCGTACAGATGACGCTTCATTATAAACGGGAATTACTATTAAACATGAGGGTTTTGCTGACAATGGGGTCACTGCACCCTTTTTCGAGCCGTCGGACGATGACACCTTCGATTTCCCTATTTCATTCATACAACTTTATCCATTCGACCCGATCGCCACAGAAGACCGGACACAACAACTAAAAACGAGAGTGATGCTGCACAAAAGTATACCGGTTCCACTTCAAAAAGTCCTAAAAAACGAGGAACCGGTATATTCTTTGCGGAGCAAAGCCCCCGGAGGGACAAGCAAATAGCCATTCCAGCAAATAGAGTCTTCAGACATTTTGAATTGGAATGGGTATACACCGCCAGCCTCCTACCCGAAAATTCTAATCGAAATCTCTTTAAAACGGCCCTGGGCTTTTACTTACCAACAGTCGCCTGGCGAATCTTACCGAACCTAATCCGAAACAACCCGATTAGCGTCATTTTCAATAACATTGCCCCATGCCAGAACCGACTTATATTTGTACTTCCGTAGGTCCTATCCCGATAACGGATTGGAATATCAATTATCCCTAGTGCTAACTCGGAGGCAGGGAATAAGAGCTCATAATCTCCGAAGGGATCAAAATCTCCGAAGTCAGTTCGCCATGCTATGAACCGATCGTAGTCAGTGCGGGTTAAAAGCTTAGTGCCACAAAGAGAATCGCCAAGACGATTACCCAATACTAGGCTTAGTGCCTTTGCAAAAAACACGTTCCCCATAAAATTAAGCGAACGCATAGCCTCTCCTTCCATGGGATACACGAGCCTGCTCCCATTAACGAAATCGGCAAGACCTTGGCAGTAGGCATCGTAGAACCGATAAAGCAACTCGGGAGGCATCGTCAAATCAGCATCCAGAATGGTCAACAAGTCCTTAGATGCATGCGCAAATCCCAACCGAACCGCATCAGCTTTACCCTTTCCTGTCTGCTGCATTATCTTTATTTGGAATGTATCAGCATACTCCTGAGCTACCCGCTGAATCTCTTTCCAGGTCCCGTCCTTCGAGTGCCCCTCGACAAATATCACCTCAAAGTCGACCTTTTCAAGGTTCTTCAAACGCTTCAAGGCATTCTCAATATTCCCTCGCTCATTTCGGGCAGGAATGACAATCGACAAACTTGGTAGCTGATTTTCAGCGTTAGCGATTAACGGTCGCAATACCATAACCGAAGCTAAACCGAAGTACCGAAGTAATGGCACACTTGGAAAAACCCTATTGATCAATGAACCAATCCCCAATAAGGGCAACGGACAATACAGACAGGGCCGAGTCCTAACGACTTCGTAACCTGAAATCTTGGCTAGATTATGAAGGTCAGCGTAGGTAATAAATGTTTCGGGCTGAGGGCCCTTCCTCAAACCCAGACGATTAGCTAAAGCGTATAATGGGCGAAAATATGAGTTATAAACGACAAGGATTAAACGCTCTCCCCTTGTGATTCTGGTTTTTATGCGACTAAGAGTCTCCTGAAAGTCATACTCATAATTAACATTACCATTAATAAGAACAACCCCTCTGTGGCCCGGCCTCCGGCTTTTAAAATCTATCTTGCCGTAATCATCTGCTTCGCGCTTTTCCCTGCAATCGACCTGATCAAGCAGTATACCGGTATCATATTGACGCCTTCGCCACTGATAGATTGAATCATAATAGCGGGAGATTGAAGATATCTCCGAGGCTATTATTCCGTTCACATAGCGCCGCCAAACCGGCAACGAACGCTTGTTCGGTACGAGGGAAAACTGCGGTGCGCCCTGCCCGCTCTCTGAAGATGTATCTTCGGAAGCTACGTCAAATCGACCAACGGTTTCACGAGCGAGCTGTTCTGACATACTTAAAAATCTCCGAGGACCAATTCACTAGTTACCGAGACACATTTTTATGATCCGGGCTAATGCCCTGTCACCCATCGGCCCTTACCAACGAACCTATCATGATGCCTAAATATTATATGGTAAAGGATTTGCGGGAAATCGCGAAAAATCAGCGCAAATTCGTTCTATTTAACATCTTTCCCGTTAACAATTCTTCGGATTGGAGTAAAAACCGAACGAGCGGAACAAGTATAGCCCGAACCATTTAACAAAAAAATGTCTACCACCCAGATTCCGTGACCTACGAGTAAGCCCCTTTTTAAGTGACGCCAGGCCACGGCCAACGAAAGTTTATGACATGCGCTCAGAAGGCTACCAAAGTCAGATAGGCACAGTCAATAGAGCATGAGGGTCGAGACAGAGCACACTACCCCACTCATTTGACACAACGAACAAAGAACGTTAGCATCCCGTCAGTGATTTATCCCGTGATACAGAGGCACTTGGTCTGCCTCTTTTGACAAAATGGTTGTTTTCTGTGAATGGGACGGCCAGTTTTACTAGGGCCGAAGATTAAACGATTGTCGCAGGAGCATAACAAGCATAACAATGTCAAAATTCTCCACCCAATCTAAATTAACCCTCGCCAAGCTTCTTCACCGCTTAATAGTCACCGCTCGAAGACTCGTCGGACTCAATGCGCAGTGCGTCACACGAAGAGGGGGCGTGTGCTGGGATCTGGATCTCGACGAAGGCATAGACTTGGCAATATACCTCAAACTATTTGAGCGGGAGACTCTCTCAACTATCCCACGCCTTGTTAAGAACGGCGCAACAGTATTGGATATTGGTGCAAATATAGGGGCACTGACGTTGCCGCTGGCGAAGGCTGTTGGCGAAACGGGCAGAGTTATTGCTTTCGAGCCCACCGTCTGGGCCCTTGCCAAGCTAAAGCGAAACATATCTATAAATGAAAAACTGGCACCCAGAATCAAAGTAGAACACTGCATGCTTTTAGCGAGTACAGCAAATTGTTCGGTCCCGGAGTTAATTTCATCCAGCTGGAGTTTAGTATCAAAGAACTCGGAGCAACCGACTTTAATAGACCAGGGTTCGAGAGGACTTTGCAAACCCACCACCGGAGCCAATCTTCAAACATTAAACCAATATGTCAAATCCTCCGGACTAAAAAAAATCGATCTGATCAAGCTTGATGTGGATGGCTATGAACTTGACGTAATCGAAGGCGGGCTCGAAGTTTTATCCCAGTTCAAGCCTAAAATAATAATCGAAATAGCTGTAACAACCTCGGACCCAGAGAACAAGAATATCCTAGAGGTTATAAAGAAACTGCACAACCTCGGATATAGATTTAGGCGACTTGCGAGCAACAGCCGTTACTATAGCAATGCCGGTTCAATACTAGCGGATTGTCCCAAAGGTGGCGGAGGAAATTTCCTCGCCGAGATTCCGGAGCCACAACTGCTCCAGAACGCAGCGTAAATTCATTCGACTAGTGCGCGTCCGGATGCGGAATCCTCACGAAACAGACTCCTAGCGGATGGTTATTGCTTACTAGAAAGCGTTAACTAGAGTAGTTGAGGTCGAGAAAAAAGACAACAGAATACCGCTTTGCGTCGTTAAGGAGACACGGCTTCCCGATCGTTTAGACCATTTTAAAGTGGAGTCGATATATAGAATCCCCCCTGTACGCCAACTTGAGAAACTCGTTAAAAATGAACAATACAGCCATAAATCATTACCGCCCGCTCAAGGAAATACGACCCAAGAACCTATCCGCTGAACCTGACCAAAGTAAAAGCTTCGGAATAGGGAGCATTTTTGATTTGCTCCCGTGGATGACTCCAGTCCTGATATTCATACTATCACTGCTGAGCTTTTCTTTTGTCAATTATGAGTACCTTGCCGTAGAACCAGCTCTTGGTGATGGATGGTATTACGGCGGATATTCTTCAACTCTGATTAGAACAGATGACTCCCTCGCGCCTCTTCACTCCGAAGCGTCATCCAACTTCATAAACAGCTTCCTACTCCTATCTAACAAAACGCCGGTAGCACTTAGCACTATGGGCCACTATGCGCCAGCCGAGAGATTGATGACTTCTTTTGGGGTCGCCATGATTTATCGATTGAGTCTAGGATTGCTTTCGGTCCTTCAGTGCTTTACTGCGTGGAACTTACTGCTATGGGTCGTTGCAATCCTTCTGGTTAATGCAATTTCACGGCAATTTCAGTTATGCAAGACCACGGCTATTGTAATGATGAGCCTGATCGCATGTGAACCCGTTTTTTACCTAATGGTTCATTCGATTAAATCACAGCCTCTGGGGGTCGTAACCCTCCTTTTCAGTATTTTTACCTATGAAAAACTCCGAAATACCCAGTCTACGTGGCCCACCTCACTTATTACTATTCTTACACTAATCATACTCGGAAAATATGGGGCCGGTGGAGCAATACTTTCGGCACTCTATATTTTTAGTAGGAATTGCATACCAGCCACGAACCTTCGAAATATCCGTGACAATACCTTTTTAATATTTTCGTTATTCGCTTCACAATTTATCAGTCAACAAATCAATTCCCGGCTTGGTATCCCCTCGGCCACAGATGTGATTAACTTAAGGGAGATATTCACCGACAGTCTTCATTATATAGCAGCTTTTTTCGGAGGCCAGCCCTTAACGGACCAGAAATTTCTTAGCGTTCCCGGAAACATATTCTGGACCGAAGTAATACCTGTATATTTACGTGGAATCTGGAACGTAAACCCGACAATACTGATTATCGGCGGAATCGGTCTTATTTTTAATTCGCGTTTAAGATTCCTCGCCTTAACACCCCTGGGGCTCCTTGCCGCAAACACCGCTGTTATTTTCGTCCATTTTTGGCACTACACCTACGGATATATGCTTTTGCCAGCTTTTATTCCGCTGTATGTAGGCTTTTCTTCCATCACTGGAAATCTATTGGAAAAACGCGCCTTGAGCCTTAAAGTTCTCGGCGCTGCACTGCTTTGCATGGCCGTAGCATGGAACTGGATTGATTTATGGCACACGCCCTTCTTTCACTTAGATCGATACTATGGCAATTCTAATTCTTACGCTGAAAAGGTCAACTATGAGTTTTTTACTCCGCTATAAAACGCTTCTAGCGCTAACAAACCTCGCTATTATTTCAGTAATGTATCTTTTAGGAATGCAGAATCTGATCTATATCGGGTTCGTGGCTCTAATGCTCATAGCCATTTATGTAGTATTCGGCTCACATCGAAAGGCTCTTCTAACGTCTACATTCTTCTTACCCATCGTCCTTGCGCCTATCGGCCCCCCAGCGAACACCGTACTAGCCCATATGAAGGAACAATATTCTCTTATACCTCCTCAAGGGTATAATTTTATCTTCGATACTCAAAAATTAAAAAGTGTCATTCAAACGTGCTCACTTGATGATGCTCGTTTAGTAGTTCAAGGCAAGGAACTTTCGAATACCACTTTTACCGTAGGCAATAAGGCAATTACCCCAAATATCGACACCTTTCAAACCGTTATGAGCCGTGCCCAAATTCCATTGAAGTGGGAAACTATAAAGGACACGATCAACCTAAGAATTGCCCCTCAGGTGGGAGGGGAAGCTAAGCCATCTATATACCAGGGCCCCTCTCATAAAAATGGCAAGCTGTACCTTGATGCTGTATTTTTAGTCGCTGAGAATTCAAAGTGTAGAGTATTCCTGCACGCAGCGCGCCAATGCCAGAGCGACTGCGCAGCAATGAATGAAACTTTCTTTACTTTTGAGAAGCTGTCTTAGAACTTGTTAAGTAAATATTTTGACGATTAAGTGGCTGATTTTAAGATGACTAATTTTATAAGGATACACAAAAATGAAGTCGATGCCATATAACATAAGACTCAAGGCACATCCTTACTCATTGTTGTTCAGTAAAAGTGCGTACAACTTGCTAACTATACTTCTCGGGTTCGGACTCGCAATCTGTTGCTGGGGATCCATGGTAAACATCTTTCCCAAATATTTTTCCGTTGGTCACTTTTCTGAGATAAGAACAGTACCCCTGGATATGAATGTCAGGAGCCTTCCCCCGGAAGGCGCAGGGGTTCTTCGAATCCAGATCCAGGACTTAAGACTGGAGCATCTGGCAAATAGCTCATTGAAGCCTCCCTACAAGTCACCCGTGGTACTTCTTGAAGACGGATTGCCTATGAAGAGCAACGTCCCATTGGATACCATACGGGCGGGTTGCCCTGGTTGTTATAATCACTGGGATTCGACTATATGGTTCACTCCCTCAAAGGGAGCACCACAGGAACACACGTATTCGTTGTCGTTCCCCGGGCAGTTACCATCTGCTGATACCCGAGTAGGAAACAAGCTTCGAGAGCTATTCCTTCCTGTTCTTCTGGGCCTTGCGATGCTGTGTGCTATTGTTGGCTACATCGGTGACCATCCAAGGTTTAAATGGCATCTTTGCTTGTTTCTCCTAATCATTACTTCCGCTCTTATGGTGCGGTTTCGGTTTGAGGATCAGTCGGATATTTACCTTACTGAAAACTGGAATTCCGTTACTACCTACCCTGACTCACCAACCTATACGTCTGGAACCTTCCGTTACGATAGCTTTGCTACACTTTGGTCTTATCCTGAAGCGATTACGTTCAAGGGGGCCATTTTGCACCTCAATAGACCGCCCGTTTATCCGCTCTTTATGAGCCTGACTTCAGGCGCATCGGGGGAACAACTCTTTCAAGAATCTTATCCCTTTCGCTGGAATGTTACAGCAGATGGAAACATGGCACTAGTGCGAGTTGCGCGTGCCCAGAAGATTTTGATAGCCCTTGCGATTGTACTTCTCTCTGGCGGACTTATGCTATTTGTCAACCCCGGCCTTGTGGCTGTTGGCGTCCTATATACTGTGCAGAATGGATTTATTGTGAGGGAGACAAGCTCAATCTTAACAGAAGCTCTTACGCAAGGTATTATGATTTTTGCTGTCGGCTGCCTTTGCTTTTTGGTGAAGCAAAGGAAAGTGCGCTGGTTGTATGCTCTTGGAATCCTAGCTGTCTTAGCCTTCCATACCAGACCTGCCGCGGTCTTTACTTTTCTATTTTACTTGTCGGGACTGATGCTCATCCTACTTACCGCCAATCTGGCGCAAAAGAAAATGGCTCTTGCCTCAGTTGTTTTGGTTGGTATCCTAGCTCTTGCTCCAGCCATGCTCTCCTATCGTGCTACAGGACATTTGAGTTTAAACGATTGGAAAACAGGGCCGCTGGCAAAGGCCGCGATTGCACTTCAAGTAGCAAACTCAAACGATTATGAAAAATTCGAGGACCCGCAGTCAAGATCAATAGTAAAGTTAGCCCTTGAAAAGCGGGATTACTGGAGAGCCAACAAAGCAACACCACCTTCCCCCGAGGGCCTACCAGATTTAAACTACCTTAACTCTAATGTTGAGAATATTATTCTTGCCGCCTTTGAGCTCTTTCTCAATAGCGATGACCATAAATTCTATTCCAGAATTAATGATATTGCAGACAAACTTTTGAGCTTGAATCGCCTTGAACATTTCAAGCTTTGGTACACGCAGGTTAGCGTCAGTTTTATGCGCGACTCCATATTTAAATGGAGTCCTTATTTTACTGCTCCTACATGCATGCTAGGTGCGGTTATACTGAGCATTTTCTGTGGCTTTGAGGTCGCACTTCTCGTCGTGACGATTGTAACCGCACATCTATTACACGTTGCCACCTACTGCGCCTTCGGCGTCCCTCTAGACCGGTACCTCAGACTAACAGAAATTCTGATACCGCTCGCGTACACTCTATCCGTTGGCGGACTTTTGTATAGCAAGAGAAAGAAAGTAGGAAATAATCTATCTCAGCTAACTTCGCTACGACAAGGGCCTAAAAGAGTGGATGGTGACCAAATACATGCAAAGGTAGCAAATTAGACTAACGCTTACGGGGAGCAACGCTTTTGGAGATATATGTACTCCGCCTCGGGTCTATGCATTTCATTAAAGCCACGCTTGCGGTAGAAATGAAGAGCCTCATTGGTTTCAGTGTTTAGTGTCTTTAAAAAATAGGACTCCTGATTCCACTTCAACAAACTTCGCTCTACGATCGCAAGCAGATCTGTGGCAATGCCTTTACCTCGACATCTCGGGTCAGTAAAAATATTGACAACTTCGGGTAACTCTTTGGTATCAGGCTGATCGTCTTTATCACCAAAGATAAACTTGAGTATCGGAGCCCGAGCACGACGATACAATAAACCGCGTGCTGCTAAACAGAGAAAGCCAAGTATATCCGATTTAAGTACGGAAGGTAACAGACGCTTAGGTTTCAGACTCAAAAGACACACGCCAGCAATCGAGCTTATTCCATCCTGCTCTGATCTAGAAATAAAAACAAAGTCCTGATGAGATTTAATTGCATGCTCGTAATATGATCTGACCGCTCTATCGCCTAAAATTGACAAAATCGAAGTGGGCAGCGAACCCATATGCAACTTTACCAAGCCCTTCAGATCGTCCTCGGAAATTTTTTCGCCTACCAACATAAATGAGCACTCACCATCAAATTCATGCAATTTCTCACATTACGGACTACGTTGTCAGAACGATCTGAATTCGTCATGTCAATTTTTGAAACTCAAAAAATTTATCATTCAGATACACACAGTCCTCGGTGCAAAGTCGACTGGAGTGTAGAAGCACTCTACACTCTGCGCTTTCACCAATCAGAAAGACAGCATCCAAGTACAATTCGCCCCCCTTAAAAGAAGGGCCCCTGTAAATAGTCGGAATCGGTGCATCTCTTTTTGGTACAATCTTAATACGAGACCGAGGCCTCAATTCACTATATTTGACCGGAATCTCTGCCTTGAATTCACTGTATCGAGGCACTATAGCTTGTTCCCCAAGGAAGAAATCAAGACTGCTTAAATTGTCACCCTGAAAAACGAACTTAAAATCATCTAGGCTACATTCGACCTTCTTATGGGCGAGTTTTTTAAAATCAAATCGGAACTCCAATCCTTCCTTTGGCACTTCAGGTCGAGTATTCCTAATATCGGCTATAGAATACCCGGGCGGAGCGGCAAGCGGCATAAGAACCACCGGCAACACCATGGCGATTAAAAAGTGAGTGCCATTGCTTTTCCAGATCACCATATGGGCGGTGAACAGAACTAAACCGAGAAATCCTAAGAATACGAGGTTACGGGATCCCAGGCTGTACATCGTGGCCACTACCGTGAGCTGGGCGGCTATTGCGATTACTCGGACGACTGAAGATTTCATATACTTTCTTTTCTGCATAGCTGTTGGTATTCCCATAGTACCGGTCAAGGTGAAAGTTTGGTCGATACCAAATATCCATTAGATTCCATAATACTGAGCAAGTTAATACAATGACAACGACCGCCTTACCGATCCAACGGCGCCCTTCATAGAATCCCCCGAGGAACTCGGCATACCCTAATTGCACGGGAATAAAAGCTGCAAACAGAAGATACCCGTATACGTAATTCCAAAAGTTGACAAATATTACAGCTGCATTTACAGCCAATAACGCTAACGGTGTGAAGAGCCAAAACCGGACCTTCTGTAAGCTAACGAGCCCCCACAAGCCCAAAAATAAAACGAAAGGATTGACGGCGAGAATACCACGAAAATAGACAGGTATCACTGTTGTCCAAAACTTCATCCCTGGAGCCCCAAGAAACTTATGGCTCTCCAATGGCTCTGAATTTAGAGCAGCATGCATATACTGATAGGTCCCAATTAAAATGGACTTTATATCGATGTAATCAGTAGCAACGGCTCCCATCATGTAACTTAACCGAGAATGGATTGCATGGCTGATCCAAAATGAGATAAAAAGAAAGGCACAGTCCCGCCACGTATTCCCTCGTCGCCAATCCATCAAACTGCGACCTAAGAGATACAAGCCAAATAAAACACCGCCTCCGGCGCCATACTTTCCCAGTAGAACTAACGCTGAGATTGTCAATAAAGACCGAATGCCCGAGGCGTTCGAAGCACGCAAACATTCATATGAATACATACCCAGCAAGAGGAGTACAATACAAAGGTGCTGTGACTTAACTGACTGCAACATCAAATAAAATACCGGCTCGCTGCAGAACGATATCACCATAATGCGAGTAGCGGTTCTTGAAAGTACGAGTTGCTTCGCTAGGCCATAAACAAGTAGAACCGCTGCTATCCATAGGGATAGGTTCCAAACCAAGAAGCAGTTCAGTATCGATACGTACCCCAAAAAGAGCCGATAAATCACAGCGACCGCAAAGGGCGTCATCAGTCGCTCCGCTGCTGCATAATGCCCAGCGGAGTTCATTCTTTCGGGAGTACTATCCTGTAGAAAAAGAAAAACGTTTACGATATTGGCAAATGCTTCTGAATGGATAGTATGCAAACCACCCGGAATCTGAAAAATTGAGTTGGAACAACCGCCATAGTACCAGCTATCACCCATCTCAGGCCTGGTGGACACGTACTCAAAATCGATGCGCCAGAAATAGCCAAAGGTAAATACGAAGATTAGCCCCGCAACGATGAACCAATGGGCACGTCCACAGGACTCCAAAAATTCAACAACTCCCTTGAAATTGGGCCAGCCCGCTCCGGGAACCCTCCTCCTCATCTCCAACATCACCGAACACCCATTAACCAAACACAATCAAAGCCAAAATTAAAGGGAAATCATACGTAAATTCCACCCTTAAACAGTCTCACTGAAAAAAAACCAGACCGCTCAAGGAGAGATAGAAGTCGTCATTCTATTGATGGCCACAAACCGATCAAGCTGCAACCTTGACTATTTCGTTATCAACACGGCCCCCGGCTTGGCGAAAGAAAGCTTGCAGAACTTCTACATTCTTCTCAACCTGCTCTCTTCCATATCTGGGATAGGTTGGCAGAAAAATAAGAGATTCGGAAACCGCCCTTGCATTAGGACAATCTCTGTAAAACTCAGAATATCCTGGAAGGTCGGCGCAATTCTTGTAGTGTTGTGCTGCCGCATCGCGACCATGCAACATCATAAACTTAAGGAGGGCCTGCCTGTCGCTGTACTGAATCGGGAAGTAGGTATAAATGTGCGAAAAGTCCCCCCTCTGAGGTGGTAATATAAGACCGGGAAATTTGGGTAACCCAGCAAAGTAGATCTCTGAGTAGCCAATTCGAACTTTGCTGCGTGCATCAACATCTTTTAGCTGCGAAAGTACAACACGAGCCTGACAGGGTCTCATTCGTCGAAAATACGTGTCCGGCAGAACGCTCTTGGGGCTCACATCGAGCTCAATGCGCACCCTCTTGTTTATGAACTCTATGTCATTTAAAAAACCAAACCTAAAAATCCAAAAAGTCAGCAGTTTAAATACAATGGGTGAAGTAAGTGTGTCTGTAAGAAGGCCCTGTCGCAGACGAGCTAACAATAACCCAACGGATTGATAAGGATAGGTCTGCAAATCATCCCTGATGAGAGAAATCAACTCTTCATCATTACTAACGACAGCACCACCGTAAAAAGAATTAACATTCTTATACATACCAAAACTGAACACACCAGCGCGTCCGAACGTCCCAGCAAGTCGTCCTTCTAGTTTACTGCCAAATGCCTGCGCGCTATCCTCAATTAAGGGAACACCAAATGATTCGCATAATTTTGAGATCTCCTCACACGGGGACACCAAACCATGAAGATCCGTGACTAGAACTGCCCCGACATTGGACGAAGTCCTTAATAAAAACTCCACTT
Organism: Bdellovibrionota bacterium; assembly: GCA_044238365.1. GTDB lineage: Bacteria > Bdellovibrionota_C > UBA2361 > UBA2361 > JBIIDM01 > JBIIDM01. The sequence goes on from JBIIDM010000011.1 coordinate 24,240, forward strand.
CTTTTGCTGAGATATTACAAGTCGAACGCTCTACATCAGCAAATATAGGCCGTCCCCCTGCACAAATAACCATATTAATTATATCAGCGATAGTATAAGGAGACATAATCACGCCTTGCCCCGATCTTATCGTATGTCTTAGGGTAAGGTACACTCCCAGCCTGTTCTGGGGAACACAAACGGCAGCCCGAACGCCCAGACGCCTACATAGCTCACTCTCCAACTCTGTGACACCAGGCTGACCATCACTACCCGAAAAGAGGAGCTCTCGCAGCATCATCAAGTAAGTTCGAACGGACGAATAAATCCGATAACGGGCATTAGGTAACTTGAACTTTGCCATACATGTCCTCAAAAATGAAAAACGGAAGCCGCGGGCTACTCTCCCCTTTCCGGGATTATTCACGCGCTCGAACTACCAACGAGGCTAAGTTATCACAACATTAATGAGTGTAACAGCGATATCTACCGGTTCCAATTCCAAAAATCGTATAGAGACGCACCCAGGGCATCAGGATAAAATTCCGCGAAAAACCTCGCCCGTTCAACCCAAAAACTCGCCCTTCCAAGCTTGAAACATCAGCAAGTTCCACAACAACTCGGAATTATCTCGACTTCCCGACTGATGCTCTCTTAGAACTCGTGCTACCTGCTTATGGTCAAAAATATCATTCTGCTGAATGGTCGACTCATTGAGCAAGTCCTCGCACCACTCTTTCATTGAACCACGCAGCCACGATGCAATCGGCACCGAAAACCCCATTTTGGGGCGTTCGAAATATTCTTTCGGGACATACCGGGCGAGGATGTCACGTAACAGTATCTTCCCTCGACCATCCTTGTAACGCCACTCCTGGGGAAAGCTCCAGACGAGTTCAAGAATACGATAATCAAGAAGCGGCTCGCGGGATTCAAGGGATACGGCCATTGAGGCACGATCCACCTTTGTCAGTATATCGTCCGGCAAATACAGGACAGTGTCTCCAAACATCATATAGTCTACAATATCATGTTGTGCCAGCGGATCGAGGCCCAGATTAATCTCTCCGACACCATTGACCAGCCCAGGGAAGCGCCTATCATAAGACATGATATTAAGGTAGAGCTCTCTACAATCATAACTGGAAATAAGTTGCGCGTATCGCTCCAGCTTGGAAACACTCGCGACGTTTCGCCCAATAACATTCATCGTACGACTAAGAGTGCGCCGTAATCCAGGAGGAAGGCCTTTTACCAAATTCCAAATCTTCTCAGCAGAATGAACCCGTGAATACCCACCAAAAAACTCATCTCCCCCATCGCCGGAAAGGGCGACAGTCACTTGCTTTCTGGCTACCTGCGAAACCAGAAAGGTCGGCAACTGAGATGAATCACCAAACGGCTCATCAAACATCGTTGGTAATGTGGGAATGAGCGCACGAGCATCTTCAACCGTAAGAAACTCTTCAATATGATCAGTGCCTAGATGCACTGCAACACGACGCGCATAGTCTGACTCATTGAACTGATCTTCCTTGAAACCAATTGTAAATGTCTTTACGGGACTGGTGGATACCTGCTGCATCAGCGCTACTACGAGGCTTGAATCAATTCCCCCAGAAAGAAAGGCACCTAAAGGCACATCCGAGACCATACGAAGCTTTATCGAATCAAGCAGCAATGCATGCGTCGCATCACACGCCTCTGTATAGCTACCCTTCCACTGCTGAGTGCTTCCCTGACGAATAATCTCCTTCACGGACCAATAACGCCTCGGAATCCATACCCCGTCGCCCCATTCAACCGGGTCAGCTTTGTACTTGTTATACCCGGCACGATAGTCGGCCAAAGGCAACTTCAATAAAGTTCCGGGTTGCAACTTGTGGATTTCAGCAAAGATTGAATATGGGGACGGAATAAATCCCATCCGTATCATTAACGCCAGAGCCTGACTATTGAGCGTCCAATGAACATTAGGAATCTTCAAGAAGGGCTTCAGCTCTGAAGCGAACGCACAGCCCCACGGCTGTACTGTGTAATAGAGTGGCTTTACCCCCAACCGATCGCGCACAAGTGTCAAACTACGATCGTGCGCATCAAACACACCAAAAGCAAACATGCCGTTAAATAACTGAACCGCTTCTTCAATTCCATACGCATCAAATGCGGCAAGCATTACCTCGGTATCACTACCTCCACGAAATGAATATCCCGCTTTAACCAGCTGTCCACGAATTTCGGCAAAGTTATACACCTCACCATTAAAGGTAATGGTATATCTCCTCGACGGTGAGTGCATGGGCTGATGGCCCTCAGGCGTGAGATCCAGAATTGCTAATCGACGATGAAGAAAGGCAACAGGGAGTTCCGGGTGCAGCCACTCACCATGGCTGTCGGGGCCGCGATAACGAATAGCTTCGCCCATCCCGGCGACGATGGAGAGTAGATCATCTCGCGAATGAGAAAACGAGAAGACCCCACCGATTCCACACATAAAGATAATCCAACTATCGTTTAACGATTAGTCTTTATCGACAAGCCTTTCAACGCTGCAAATGGTGTATTCGAAAACGAATCCTGCTTTCCTCCACCCTTCTGGGAGGAATCACGATTGCCGCCACCCGATCTCTGAGCACTATTACCTCGTTGTTCACCACGACCTCGGTCATTACCGCCGCGATCGTTTCCACTCCGATCGTTTCCACTCCGATCGTTTCCACTCCGATCGTTTCCACTGCGTGGAGTCGAATGGGAAGCGTCTCTACGGTCAGATCGCTGAGGATTATTCCCCCCGGCATTTGATGAAGACTTAACTTCCCCTGCCACAGGCTTACCACCTTGCCGCGAATAATCGCGCTCCCGACCTCCGGCCCCGGTGGAGGATCCCTTTGCTGCCCCATCTGTACCGAGATTCCTTAACGCATCGCTTCTCATAGACAGGGCAATTCGCTTTCGTTCTACATCAACTTCCGTAACAACCACTGAAACCTTATCCCCCGGACTAACGACGAGCTGGGGGTCCTTTATAAAAGTGTCGCTCAGTTGTGAGATATGCACCAACCCATCCTGATGAACGCCAATATCAACAAAAGCCCCAAAATTGGTCACGTTCGTCACTAAACCAGGACAACGCATTCCAACTTTAAGGTCTTTCACCTCCTCCACACCGTCCATAAACGCAAAGGGAATAAAATTCTCCCGTGGATCACGCCCAGGCTTTTCAAGATCTGCGATTACATCCTCAAGAGCGAGTTCCCCAATTTTCTCTTTCAAGGATTGGGCACTCCGCAACTTTCCTGCTCCCCCCCCAATAAAATCTTCGAGTCGGGCGCCCTGCTCAGCGGCATACTCCACCAACGCGGCATACGACTCAGGGTGAACGCCAGTATTATCGAGCGGGTTCGCACTTTCCGGTACTCTCACAAACCCGGCGGCCTGCTCGTAAGCCTTCGAGCCTAACCGGGGCACGCTTTTAAGATCTTCCTTCGACTGAAAGAGTCCCTTCTCATTCCGATACCCAACAATGCTCTTTGCTAACGACGCACCAACTCCCGCGACATAGGCAAGGAGATGCTCCGAAGCGGTGTTCAGATTCACTCCAATTGCGTTCACACACGACTCAACAACCCGCTCAAGGCTCTTCTTTAAGCCATTCTGTGAAACATCGTGCTGATATTGGCCGACGCCAATACTTTTGGGATCTATCTTCACCAACTCGGCCAAGGGATCTTGTAAACGGCGTGCAATTGATATTGCACCTCGCACGGTAATATCAAGATCTGGAAATTCATCACGCGCAACGGCACTAGCACTATAAACACTTGCCCCAGCTTCGTTAACCGACACAACGTGCGTGGAAATGCACGCTTCCTTTACAAGTTCGCGGAAAAACTTTTCAGCCTCACGCCCTCCAGTTCCATTCCCGACGGCGATTGCACCGAGGCTACCGCTACTTCCCATCTTTTTGAGTAACTCTAAACACTGCTGGCGATCACTCGCTCTTTCAGTATGTAACACTGAGTGAGCCAGAAACTTTCCGGAAGGGTCAACCAACGCAAGCTTACAACCAGTTCGCAAACCAGGATCCACCCCGAGGACCATCTTTGAGCCAAGTGGTGCACCCAGTAATATTTTACGGACATTTTCAGAAAATACACCGATTGCCACCTCATCGGCCGCATCTTTAAGCATTCGATGAACTTCTGTTTCAATAGAAGGCATTACATGTAACTTCAGAGCAAAACGCGCCGCCTTGACCAGAATATCTTTTATTTCTCCGGGCACTCCTGAAACGACCGTTTCTTGCTGGAAACGTTCAATAAGACGCTCCTCCAAAGTGGGATCGGACGATATAGCGCCGACCTTAAGCATGAGAATCTTCTCGCTCTCTCCTCGCCGAGCCGCGAGGTATCGGTGAGAATTATTCGGTTTTAGCAATGAGCTAATACTCTCCTCGTAGTTTATATACTGCTCAAATTTTCCTTCCTCGTCCTTCTTCTCTCCAGGCATTGCAACCATTCCGCCATTGGAAAACACACTCTCGCGCACATACTGTCGCAAGGCGGGGTTTTCCACGAGACGTTCGATAATAATATGGCGGGCGCCATCAATAGCGCCCTGGGCATCTGGTACGCCTTGTTCAGCGTTGAGGAACGTGGTCACGAGTTCTGCCAGTGACTGGTCCGGTTTCGCGCCATGCCCTACTTCCCAAATCCATTCGGCCAATGGCGCAAGGCCCGCTTCTCGAGCAATTGCCGCCTTAGTCTTACGCTTACGCTTAAAGGGAAGGTAATAATCCTCAAGCCGATCCGGATCACCACACAGCGTAATCGCCGCTCTGAGTTCGGGAGTAAGCTTTCCTTGTTCCTCTATTTCCTTTAGTACAAAGGCCTTCCGTTTCACGAGCGTTATCCAAACGTCACTCGCCTCAATAATCTTGGCAATTGCCACCTCATCAAGATTCCCCGTCATATCTTTTCGATAACGGGCTATAAAAGGTACCGTTCCGCCTTCGGCGACGAGTTTTAGCACCACAAACGCCCCTTTTAGAGGAATGGAAGGATACCGTGCACTAAACCAGGGATGAAACGCCTCAAAATCCTTCTGAAGGTCGATAGGTCCACCAGCTACTACTTCAGGGGTAGTCGATTCCGGTGATATTGATGATTCTAATTGCATGAAGTCTCTACCAATTTCTGATTAAGGCCGATTTTTAAATCTGAGTTTCGGATAAGAACAAAGGTACGTGACTAAAATTGCTTTAGTCACGAGGCGCGAATGATCTGAAATGCTCGACGTAGCTTGCTACGTCGAGCATTTCAGATCATGAGCAACAAAGTGGATGAAGTAATTTCAGCCATTTACCTTTGTTCTTACGTCGAACATCAGGTTACCAGGGCAATTCGGGTGTTGAAAATCTTTTGTTGGGTCAAAGACTCAGTCCCTAAATCGCTCTAATAAGAGGTGCAGTCTTGTGAATAGGCCAGAGGATCATCCCTGAGGTATACAGCCGAGACGCATACACTTAGTCACTACAAGGCTACATCGAGTCTAATCATGTCACATTTCGGTGCACGTGTAACCCGAATGGTTGAAATTCTGCACTAGAGGGGGTTGGTAATACAATCGCTTTCGTTCTACTCTATGGACTGCCCACACCGCTATAAGATACGATGTTTGTCTAATGAAGATTTTAATCCTCGCACCTCAACCATTTTACCAGGAACGTGGCACACCAATTGCCGTACGCCTCCTTCTTGAGGTACTGGCAGAGAACTATCCCGAACGCAACAGTGTTCCCAATATCCATCTTGTCACCTACCACGAAGGGACAGACGTGACAATTCATGGCGTTCAACACTCACGAATAAAGGCTCTTTCTTTTCTCCGTAATATCAAACCAGGAATCTCACTGAAAAAGGTAGTCGCTGACTTTTTCTTTCTGTTGAAAACACTCAAAGTAGTCTGGCAAGCTAGGCAAGACCAGTTCACCTTAGTCCATGCTATTGAAGAATCCGTATTTATCGCCTGGTTTGTTCGGTTGGTTTTTGGAATTCCGTACGTCTATGACATGGACTCGTCTCTTTCGCGCCAAATGACCGAGCGGTGGCGTACATTTAAGTGCCTTTTACCCGTTCTCGAGTTTCTGGAGTCGGTTGCCATCAGAGGCAGCATATCGGTGATTCCGGTATGTGATGCCCTCGCCGAGGACGCCCGCTCAAAGGGGGCGAAATCGGTGCACCTACTAACCGACGTCGCTGTCATCGGAGAATCTGCCCACTATAGCTGTCACGATTTAAAATCGGAACTTAACATTCCTGAAGAGAGTGAAATCGTACTCTACATCGGAAACCTACAACCGTATCAAGGCGTAGAATTATTGGTAGATAGCTTTCTAACGGTTGCGGCGGATCATCCAACTACGTACCTGGTCGTAATTGGGGGCAGTACAGATGACTGTAAGAATCTGACAGCAAGAATCCCCCAGACCGAACTTGGCTCACGAATCATACTGGCTGGAACTCGACCATTCGATTCAGTAGGATCTTACCTGGCTCATGCGCAGGTGGTCGCCTCCCCACGAATCGAGGGCAACAACACTCCAATGAAAATTTATAACTACTTGGCCTCCGGTCGGGCGATTCTGGCTACCAAAATATTAAGCCATACGCAGGTACTCAACGAAGAAGTAGCACTTTTATGTGAACCAACCATAGACGAAATGGCGAAGGGGCTGAGCCATCTTTTGTCCAATAAGGAGATGCGCTCTCGGATCGGCGAACAAGGCTCCTTGCTAGCACGGACCAAGTATACCCGAGACAGCTTTCGAGACGCCGTTATTAAAATCTATTCTGACCTGGAGGGTTTGATTCGGGCCGATACGTGACCCGTATGTAACTAACCCGGATTATTCACGAGCTCGCACCACCATAGTGGTTATAGCCATCGTCAAAAATAATGCGGTTTTGAGTCGCATCTCGGCGATGGCTATGTGTTTGTTTTGACTCACCTCCGCAAGTCGTTATAGTAATCTTTAATACTTTATTATTTTTGAAGATTACTATAAGACGCGTTTCGTGAACAATCCGGGCTAATCACCGAGGTGGTTTTAAGCCGACCGTGTACGAAGCAACGCCACGAGACGGTTCGGAACTGCCAGCTCCGAACTTGATCAAAAATCCTCACGCACTTACCCGAAATAATAACTTAAAATGTCCAACACTGGTCGATGCTATGACAATCTAAAATTTAGCTCTAAGAAAAAACGTAACTACTCAGGTACCCCCAATATAAATGCGCCCCAAAAGCGAGCTAACAATTTGTAACTGCCAGGGATTTTTTCAAGGTCGAGGAAAGTGATTGTTTTGTGAATGAGGCGTGGTACTCCACGCC
>JBIIDM010000270.1:0-2726 GCA_044238365.1 Bdellovibrionota bacterium
TAAGTTATTCCGTTTTAGTACTTCACTTGTACGCAGAGTGTTATAGCTAACCCCGAGATGATTGGAAGTCAATCAGCTGTTTCTATGCTCAACGATTTCTCCAGCTCATTTTGTGCTACTAGAGATTACAATAGACAAAGTTATGAAGAAACAGGGTGAGTTATCCTCACCGAGATACCGACTGATTGCCTCATTTTACTAAAGTAGTTGGTGTAGTTAGAGGATGGCTGGAACTAAGAGCAATCAGCCAAAGCCCATACTCTTATTTGGTCATCAGCGGAAGCCGCAGTGCCACTCGTGTAGCTTGAAGAACTCTGACGGCTGGAGAACAAAAAAATAACCTTTTTAACCTTAGTCTGCGGTGTGTCCCAAGGTCAACCACCCCCAGCAGATAACGTTGTTATTTTATGGAATATCCCAGGGTTTTATAACCTCTAGCTCGTTTATTGAACATCCTTTGCAGAGTAAGCACGTGTGAATCCACATAGTCATAGACAATCACATTATTTTTGCCGGCATGCATTCGATGTAGTCTTCCTACATATTGCTGCAATGTTCCAGTCCATGAAATGGGCAAAGCCAAAAATAGGGTATCAAGGCGAGAGTCATCAAACCCTTCCCCAATATATCGGCCAGTTGCTATTAGAATCCGCTTGTTTTCATTCAAATGAAGCTGCTGCATCGCGGCCTGGCGCTGTTTTTTGCCCATACCACCTTTTAAAATCACCTTCGGAAAGGGACAAGAATCAAGTAATTCCACACCGAGTAGCCCCGAGGCACTTCCCCTCGAGGGTCGAGTAGTAGGCGCTCTTCACAGAGCGCTACCCTCACAGAAGCGTGCCTGCAGATTTCCCGCACACGCCTCTTCAGTAATTGGTTCACAGGACAGCGAGTGACTTCATAAGACTGTAAGGTACATATAGTCGTGGACGCTGTAGTGGATGAAGTGTTTTGATGGAATTGAATTTCTCCCAAGTAATGTTCCCCCTCTGGCTTCGACTTGAGAGTGCTCGACGCCAGAGCCTTTCGGCTAGCCTGCTAGTTCGCAGCAGGATAGGGAGATTGCCGCCCATGCCATAATAGGCATAGAACCCTCTTAGCATTTGATTGATTTCAATCCGTTGCTGGCTGAGTGGTCTGTGGCGGACTATGAACATCACTTCTTGGAGCTTGGCAACAAAGCGTTTCATCCTGGTCTTCTCTGTCTTCCTTCCGACCTGAAAGTTCCCTTTCCTATTGCGACAGCAATAGTGCGTAAAGCCTAGGAAGTAGACTGTTTCCAGTCTTTTCCCTTTCTTCTTAGCCCATTTCTGCGAGAACCGTCCGAATTCCACAAGTCGGGTCTTGGTCGGTTCGAGTTCCAGGGAAAATCTTGCGAGTCGTTTAGGTAGTACCTTTTCGAACTTCTCTGCGTCCTCTCGATACTGAAAGCAGACCACAAAATCGTCCAGGTATCTCACCAGATATGCTTCGCCTCTAAGACGAGGTTTAACGACTTTCGCAAACCATAGGTCAAGTACGTAGTGTAAGTATATATTGCTCAGCAATACACTAATCGAACCTCCTTGCGGTGTTCCAATAGTACTTGCCTTTCGTTCTCCATCCTCCATGACTCCAGCATTCAACCAGCTCTTTACGAGCTTAAGTATTCTGGGGTCTCCAACTCGAAGTTTAATAAACTGCTCTAACCATCCATGGTTCAAGCTTCCAAAGAAATTCTTGAGGTCGCATTCGTAAACGTAGCTCACCTTCTTTCCGGCGACAAGCTCATTAAAGGTGCATAGAGCCTTGTGTGCACTTAGGTTAGGACGACCGCCAAAGGAACAATCCAGAAAATCCTGTTCGTAGATGTACGACAAGACCTCTGCCACGCTTCTTTGTATTGCCCGATCCATTACCGTCGGTACACCGATCGGTCGCTTCTCTTCCTTTCCAGGTTTCGGAATATAGACTCGCCTCACCGCTGGGGCCTTGTAGCTTTTGCGGTGAATCGAGCTAATCGCTCCATCAATCCATTGGTCGAAAGTTTCTTTGGTTTCAGTCACTGTCTTACCATCGATGCCAGTTGCTGATCTAACAGGAATGCAATTCAGATTACTCCAAATCAGTTCTGGCGTTAAATGGTGGGCCAATGACGTAAATTGGAAGTTTGTCTCCCTCCGAGATTTTTCTGCTATTCTCTCAAGTTGTGTTCTCACAATTGACTTGTCCTTTCTTAGTATAAAGGGTCGATACCTCCCTTAGGATGGAGCTTGTGTTTCCCTTAATCGATTCAATTACTGCTAGCCGCTTTCCCATGTACGTGGCTTTCCCACGCTCAGAGTACTATCAACTAGTCCGACTCCCGGTCAATCATCAGAGTATCCTTGCTTTAGGGGCTTGTTTACTCCTACAGGCTCCGCCTGAATTAACCGGGCCTCCCGTGTTCACACGAAATCACTTGATAACATGCCGTGGGTTCAGGCCCCGGAAGCGCGTCGCTCACCTCACCATATCGGTGAGAAACGTTCTGCCTTCCCCTTAGAGAGACAAGGTCGGCCACTTCGCGTCTCGTTCGATTTCGGGGCTATACTTCCCTTCGCATTACTACGGCCTGCTATCTTCCTATCTACGCTCTACAATGGTTGTTCCCAGATTAGTTGCACCACTAATTCTAGTCCGCGCATTGCATAAGACTCGGTACCTGGCTGCTAGTTAGGCTTTGCCATGGGTCTTATTTCAAAGAC
>JBIIDM010000271.1:0-2720 GCA_044238365.1 Bdellovibrionota bacterium
AGAGGAGAATTCCTAACATCGTTCCTACCAAAGCCGCAGCAACGTGGTGTCCAATCTCTTCCGGGGAGCCATCAAGGTGACTCATAGTGATGATAATTCCAAGAACGCAGGCAACTATCCCTAGAGCAGGAAAACTATCAGCAAGTTTTGACACGACACCAGGGAAAAGCAGTTCTTCCTCGTGATGGGCATCATATTCACTCTCAAGGAAACGGTCGATATCAAGGCCGTTCACCACGCCGTCCACAAAAAGTCGTAAGGCACCACACAAGGTATCCATAACGTGGTGGTCGTGTGAGACAAGCGGATACCTATTGAAGCGGGCACTTTCATGTGGATTGTTCAAGTCCCCCTCAATGCCAAGAGCACCCTCCTTTCTCATAGTGTCAAAGATGCTTGCCATTAAACCTAAAAGTTGACGGTACTTATCCTTGGTAACGCCACTACCTTTAATCGCAACAATAATACGGCTAGGCAGGGCCACGATCACATTCATTGGGGTGGATATAATGAGCGTACATATTCCCGATCCGCCAATTACTAAGAGTTCGTAAGGTTGAAACAACGTTAGAACTGTCCCGAAACCACCAGGACCAGCCAGTCCGATGATAACGCAGGCGATTACCCCGATCATTCCCCCAATTACGTTCATTGTTTAAATTCCCTTTATCTTTAGACCCCACAGGGTGAGGATACTGCAAAAATCATGCAGCTTGGGCTTTAGGGATCGGAAACGCAGTTAATTTGAAAAAGGGTGATTTCTTCTGGCGCTTTCAAGCTGTTGTTATGAAGGTTCTGCGTAGCTATTTCTTTTAAAGCGTTTCGACTGTTTGTTGATAAGCAGAAATCGTTCCTTAATCTTCAAACCTGAGTTCGACGTAAGAACTGCGGTAAATGGCTGAAATTACTTCATCCTGACTTCGTTGCTCATGATATAAAATGCTCGACGTAGCAAGCTTCAGCCTGCGCTTTTAGATCACTGCACGCCTCTCGTGTCTAAAGCAATTTCAACCAGTTACCTTTGTTCTTACGTCGAACTCAGGTACAGAGATTTCCGAAGTCGAGTAGTTCGCCCCGACTGTCTGACTTTAACGGCGATATTTAACAAAATACACTCAAAAGAAGTGGCAAAAATAGCAAGATAATGCGATAATTCTGACTTAATAAGATTTATAAGCTGAATTTTCAATATGTTAACAGTTCCTCGTTTTCATACCCAGACACTTAAGAGTTGGTATAAAAATCCTCGACGAAAACCTCTTGTTTTACGAGGAGCGAGGCAGATTGGAAAGACGCGTCTTGTAAGTGAGTTTGCCAAGGAGGAGGGGGTTACTCTCTTTGTCTTAAACTTGGAACAATACGCCGAGCTAGTGCCTCTTTTCACGGCGCTTAAACCCGACCGACTTTTACAAGAACTTGCCATTATTTTTGGTCTCAAGATTCAAGAGCACTCTCGGCCACTTCTCTTTATCGATGAAATACAAGCCATTCCCGAAGCTCTTGGCATGCTTCGGTACCTTTACGAAACATATCCACAACTTCCTGTAATTGCCGCAGGCTCACTTCTGGAATTTGCCCTTACAAACGCAAGTTTTTCAGTTCCCGTTGGGAGAATCGAGTATCTTCATATGGGCCCAGTTCAGTTTAGTGAATTTGTGTTAGCCTCAGGAGAGAAGAAACTCCTTGATTACCTTGATGCTTTCCAATGGCAAGGGCCTTTTTCACCAACAGTTCATGAAAAACTTTCTTATCTTTACAGAATGTTTTTGTATGTAGGTGGAATGCCAGAAGCAACGCGAGAATACTTGATGTCTGGAGATTTAGACCAAGTTACGCGGATTAAAGCTTCGATTCTAACGACACTTCGGGAAGACTTTGCCCAATATGCTAAGACCACCGATCTTATTCGATTGAGAAGAGTGTTTGACTACCTTCCACATGGAATAGGAAAAAAAATAATATTCTCAAAGATAGACCAGGCTTCTCGTGCGGTCGATCTAGGGAGATGTTTGGAACTCTTAACAATGGCGCGTATTGCAGTACTCGCTTTTCATACCCCCTGTTCTGGTCTACCAATAAAATCGCAGAAGAATAGCGCTGTATTTAAGCCGTATTTTCTTGATTGCGGATTAGTAACTCACATGACCGGAATTTTAGCTTCAGAAAAGGAGCGGCTTCATGGTGCTCGATCCCTATGCGAAGGTGCCTTGGCAGAACAATTTGTCGCCCAACACCTACAATTTCAAGAACAATTCTACGAGGAGCCAAGCCTTTTGTATTGGCTTCGAGAAGGCAAACAATCAAATGCGGAAGTTGATTTTGTCGCAGAGCAGAATGGCCTCATTATTCCAATTGAAATAAAATCTGGCACATCAGGAACACTTAAGTCGCTTCATCAATTTGTAGAAAGACACTCTTTACAATACGCTATCCGCTTTGATAGTAATGCGCCATCACGCCAGATGGTATCGCATACAGTACCAGGTACAGGGGGGACCGACCAAAGAAAGGTGCATTTCAATCTGCTCTCACTTCCGCTCTATGCTATTTCGCATTGGAGGAAATGGCTTGATTGCTTGGTCGTTGGGTAGGCATGATCAACTCTTAACCTGAGTTCGACGTAAGCACTGCGGTAAATGGCTGAAATTAATTCGTCCACTTCGTTGCTCATGATATAAAATGCTCGACGTAGTAAGCTTCATCCTGCGCTTTTATATCAC
>JBIIDM010000133.1:0-9781 GCA_044238365.1 Bdellovibrionota bacterium
CATCCGAATAAAAGTAACTTGGTTTTCTTAAATTTGATTGTCACACTTGCCTCCTATACGCCAATTAACTGCACTACCGTCAGTTCGGCGTAGGAACAAAGGTTATAGCCTTTACGGACCCGGACTAATAAGTGTTCACTAGCCAGCCGAAAACAGTAGAAGTAGGCGTAACAAAGTTGTTCAAGGTCGACGAAAAAGTCTTTTGTGCATAGAGAGAGAGGTATTACTATACCTCGCAAGCCGCAAAATAAGGCCTTTTACGAAAAGATTGGACAACATTGTAAACGATTACTCGGGCTACTCGCACGGAGATCATACGCCCGGAAATCATACGCCCGGAAATCATACGCCCGGAAATCATACGCCCGGAAATCATAGCACACCACTTTTTTACCGGCTCACCTTTTAGATGACCCCGCAAACTGGCACATGATTCTAACGACCATCAACTAAACGCCTTATTCTCGCGCTTTGGGCGAGGATACCTTAATAAACCGGACTAGTAACGGTCTCGCCAACAAAATTGTTGCTATATGACCAATCCAATCATCAAATTGTAAGAAGTTAATACAGATTTTAATAATATGGACCATCCTCACCTCAAACAGTATTCCAGACCGCGATTTCTATGCCTCTGTCGGGCCAACACGGGGTTATTTTTTGCTATAGCCGCGATACTAGTGATGAGCGCTATTGCGGGCTGCTCCTTACATAAACACTTCCTGCATTCCCCAACGCACATCACCATTATTCGCCCCTTTATTCTCTCTCCTGCATCAGTCCTGACTGCCGAGGCAGCACAGGGCCCCTTCGAAGATGCTCCTCTTTTAAGTGCGCCGCAGCTTCTTGGGAGACAAGGCTTGGCCACGTCCTATTATTCTATTGACCCCTCGGTACGAAATGATGGCTATATGAACCACTACGAGATTACTTCACCCTCCGAAAACTCTCGAGTGGTTGGTAGAGAAATGTTGTTGATTGCTATTGATGAACTGCGCGCATTCAAACAAATTGATATGGTATCAACATCCAAGGTATTGTACGATACAGTGTCAGATCAAACTCTTGGTTTACTGACGGCGCCCCTCCGCGCGTTGATTTATACAGGAAAAGTTATAATCAATCCTGGCAAACTCCTGTACACCGCGTCTGAAGTGCCCGGAGGGGTCGAACGCCTTGGGACGACAGTAAAGAACAAAGTTGGCGGCGGTTCAGAGTCCGTATCCGCTGTGGTTCGGGAGGCAGAAGAAGAAGTTGGAGGAAACTCACTTTTCGACACCTCTATACGGGCAGTCTCACGGACCGGTGAGCGCTTCTTAGGGTATCGACGACGGTATGCTGACTGGGTGATTCGGTTACGGATCGATCCAAGTACCCGCAATAAAAAACTGATTGAGAAGGTATCGGATCTTGCCTGGCTAGAAACCTCTATTGATTTTGGTTTTAATTTTCTTCCCGGTCTGCCAGGGCTAGCAGCAGTAGGAACCTTCAATCGTTATCATCGCCGTGCCCAACAAATCGCCGAATTTAACGATGAGGGAATACTGGATAGTAAAATGTGGCGAGAACTCACAAAACTGGGTATTGAAGGGGCTGAGCGAAGTGGTTTTTTCAAGCATCCTCATTTTACTGCTACTAATCGATTAAGAGTGCTCGAGAGCCTACGTCAGCTTCCAAAATTAAAGAATAAGTCCTACGTGATTAAAATAGCCAATCAAGCCCGTGATGATTCACACGCCTTCTTTTACGCGACCATGGCGGAACAGCTTATTGATATATCGACAAAGCTGTCTCCTGTTATCCGGATGGACGAAGAATTTATGGTACCAATTGCCCACCTTGAAAACGGCCAAACGATACTCGTCCTTCCCGTAGATTATATCACCTGGACTCAAGATGTAGCGATTCTTATAAACGATATTATATCGCGTGTTAAATTGACGCGCCCTCTGGTACTGTGGACTACCGGAATGGCAAGTCCGCTTGCGCAGACTCAACTCGGGGGCCTCCGCATTGAACTGACACAGTCAGCACACGGATCTACGGAAATGCCAAGCCCTGAAATTGTAAACTATAACGTTTGGAAAAACGGCATGGCAGATAATGAAGAGGTAATTTCGTTGCATTCGAGAATTCTCGAGATATTGCCGGATTGGTAGTGGCAGCTCTACAAATTTAACAAAACTGGTCTTTATAGTAATCTTCAAAAATAATAAAGTATTAAAGATTACTATAACGACTCGCGGAGGCGAGTCAAAACAAACACATAGCCATCGCCGAGATGCGACTCAAAACCGCATTATTTTTGACGATGGCTTTACTTCAAAAACTAAATCTTAGAGCGTGTTTGATAAATCAAATACCTTAAGGAAATTATGCTATTAACAATATTCCATAAATCATTTGATTTATGGAATACGCTCTAATTCGTACTTCCGTACTAATTTAAAAAAAACACTATACGCAAGCCTAAATTCGCTCCAAAAACTCCCGCATACTCCGAATGGACTCAACACCAATAACTTCTATATCGGGGATACTTTTTTTTGGAACATTCTTTGAAGGAACGAGCGCCCTGGTAAATCCATGTTTGACGGCCTCAGCTATTCTTTCGGTGCCATATGAGACTGGCCTGATCTCCCCTGAAAGACCAACTTCACCAAAGACAAGCAAATCTGGGGGTACCGACTTCTCCCGGAAACTTGATACCAGCGCCGCTGCAAGCGCAAGATCCGAGCCTGGTTCAGTGGCCTTCACTCCCCCGACAACATTTACAAAAATATCACTCCCGGATATTTGAACTCTCGCATGCTTGTTCAAGACCGCTATTAACATAGCGAGCCTGTTTCCTTCTACGCCTACAACAACCCGTCGTGGGATTTCAAGACTACTGGGGTCGACAAGAGTCTGAAGCTCCACCAGTAGCGGCCTTGTACCCTCCCACAGCGCGGTCACCACACTGCCCGAGATTACTCCTTCAGGTCGTGAAAGGAATATGGCCGAGGGGTTTTTGACCTCCCGTAAGCCCTTTTCAAGCATAGCAAACACACCAAGCTCATTTACAGTACCAAAACGATTCTTCTGTGCACGCAGGGTACGATACTTACTATCATGCGACCCTTCTAGCAAAAGCGACGCATCAATAATGTGCTCAAGCGTTTTCGGTCCGGCAAGACTACCATCCTTGGTCACATGCCCGACGAGCAAAAGGATAGTACCGGTTTGTTTTGCAAATCGGGTAAGATATGCCGCTGCCTCCCGAACCTGGGATACACTGCCCGGTGCCGAGCGAACATCAGCAAGCAGCATGACCTGGATTGAATCAATAATTAGAATACGCGGCCGATGCTTCTCGGCGATAAGACATATTTTTTCGACATTAGTCTCAGCAAGCAACTTGATATTCGCCTTAAGCCCGAGCCTCCGCGCCCTGTCAGCGATCTGCGCGGGAGACTCCTCACCTGTAACATACAATACATCATTTACAGCTCCCAGATTATCCGCAACCTGAAGCAGCAACGTGCTCTTGCCTGCTCCGGGATGGCCACCCAAAAGAACGCATGATCCCCGCACAAGGCCGCCACCGAGAACTCGATCAAATTCCGAAATCTCTGTAGAAATTCGAGGTTCGCTTTTAAGATCCACCTCAGCGAGCATCTGCACCTCGGACGTCTCCCCGCTGTACCCTACAGCGCGGCCCTGGCGATCTTCGATCACATCAAGCGGTTCGTTACTAATTGTGTTCCAGGACTCACAGACCGTACATTGTCCCCGCCACTTGGTGAATGATGCCGAACACGCGTCACAGATATATGCTTTTGTCGACTTCGCCATACGTTTATTTCGTCTCTCCGATAAAACTGGGTCCGCCACTGGCCTTCTTCAAACATAACTCGACAGCCGTTAGAAAGTTAGGCGCTACATCATAGGCCTTACCTTCGATCTGCCTGACCGATTCGACGTAGTTTTCCATTTTTCCGCTTCTGACCAAAACTCCCGGCAAACCAGCATTGTGGGCGAACTCCATATCAAGAGAAGCATCACCAATAACAACGCTCTTCTCTACCACTATATTAAGTTCTTTTACTGCGGTTTCAAACATACCGGTTGCTGGCTTTCGCCACTGACTTGATGATGAATTAGTCTCGGCACTAAAATACACCTTATCAATTGTAATACCGTGAGGTGAAACAAGCTCGAAAAACCTCAACATGACCTTATAAAAATCCTCCTTGGAGAAATACCCTAGGCCAATCCCCTGCTGGTTCGTCACAATCACCAGGCGATATCCGCTGTGCTGGAGGAGCTGTAACCCTTCGATGACCGAGTCGAGCAATTCGACTTTGTTGGACTCTGAAAGATACTCTACGAGTTTTATAAGCGTTCCATCCCGATCGAGGAACGCTGCAGGTCGAGGCTCAGGTACACCGTCATCAAATCCCGATATTCGGAGCAGTCCACCAATTCTGTGGATAACACCGGTGGTCGAATATCCCGACTTCATGGATATTAGATGGATCTTGCCGCCATAGCTCTCCACTAACGGCGCTGATGTCAACGTACGAACACCGTACTCCCCACCTTTGATATAAATATCGGGTTTTAAAGCGAGAATATTTTCTCTGTTACTTCGCTCATGAAAAATGAATGCATGCTCCACGACCTTTAAAGCAGCGACAATCGATGCCCGATCCTGCTCGCCCTGAATAGGCCGAATTGAATCTTTATAGAGACGTACAGAAGAATCTGAGTTTACCCCGACAATCAGAATATCGCAGCAGCGCCTAGCTTCCGAAAGAAGTTCTATATGTCCGCGATGAAGAATATCAAAATTGCCAGAGGTAAAACCCACGATGCGACCAGACCACGAAGGCTGCAACTCTATCAGCTGTTCACGAGTTAGTAGAGACATGACCGCGTACCCTTTCCAAAAAGTAAAGTCCTTAGACAATTAACTCTGGAATGATACATTATTGAGATCAAAAAGTCAGAGCGCATCTATACCGGTTCCAGCTTAAAAACGTATCCCCTTTCTTAAGATAGAAGACGTAGCGGCCGTAGCGCCGGTTGAACCCTTACCGGTTGACGTATTGGAGGTAAAGCGCCCACCCTCATTTATTAAATACTTACTCTGTTTTTCCCGCTCCGCGCGAGCCTGATCCAATCCAGGAATTGTAGCACCGGGCGGGGCCTTTATTGAAGATCGATCGCGTGTCACTGATTCACGTGGGCTCGAAGCACCCCCCATACCGCCCAACAATGAACCCTTCAGAGAAGAGCTTCCAAAAATTCTAGGCCCGCCGACCAAGCCTTCACCTTCCTCACGCAGCGTCTGGCCCATCATTTCGTTAAGGGCCCTGTTAGCGGCATCCTGTCGCTTTTCCTGCTCTTCGGCACCTTTGGCTTTTACGCGCCCTTGCTCTGCCTGCAACGCTTTACGCTTTTGGTTATATTTCTCGACCTCTTTGCGCTCCTTTTCCAATTTTAAACGACGATCACTTTCGGCCGTCAACTTACGCCGGTGGTCCTCATCAGCTAATCTGCGCCTATCATCTTCACTGGACGACATAACAACTCCCTACCTTACCTTAAGAAGAATGGCTCACCAACACCTCTAGGAAAAATGCTTCCTGATAATTCTCTCTATCTTACCCATCAGCGTCTCAGAAGTGAATGGTTTAATGATGTAGTCTGTTGCACCGTAAGCAACGGCCATCACCACCTCGTTTTGCTCCTGTTGTGCTGTCAACATCACGAAAGGAATAGCATTGGTAGCATTATTCTTCCGCATCTGCCGGAGAAGTTCAATACCGTTCATCCTGGGCATGTTCCAGTCACATACGACTATATCAACATCCCCAGCCTGAAGCTCGGTCAGAGCTTCCAAACCGTTTCCACATGACCTGACGTTCGTATAGCCCCCTTGAGACAATACGGCCTTAACCAGAGAACGAGTTCCGACTTGATCATCAACAATAAGAAACCTAAGTGACTTATTTGAAGGGTTCTTTCCTGTTTTAGGATTCATAGTAAGTTTAAATAACAGTTAGGTTGTTCTGTGAGCAGGTACCACTATAATTTAGCCTTTGTAATTCGCGAAACTCCCCTAGACAAAGAATAAAACTCCTTAACTTTCGCCAAAAACAAAGAGTTACAGCATAAACACATTATTGAGAACCACTGAACGCTGACAAACTTATTCGGTTTAACGATTCTGTGCCGTACCGTTCGGAGCCTGCGCGCTCGTGAATAATCCCGCCCAGAACCTAACGTCATTCTACTAAATTTTCTTAAGCCCAATCAGAGATCATAGCCTGATTTCAACGAGTTATAAAAATTCCAGATAAGAATAATTACCCTTTCTAAAGATTCGTCGTGAAGAGTCGATCTGAGCCTATGAAAGTTGAAAAAATAGTAATCTGGTCAAGGTGTTTTAAATGAGCAATGAAATTAGGTCACCGTTTCGAGCCCTAGGGGAAGGCACCAATACACTTAACAATACGCTCAAGAAGCTAGCCACCGGAAAAAGAATTAATTCTGCTTCCGATGATGCAGCTGGTCTGGCGATCGCGAACTCGCTCGCGACAGACATCTCCGTTTCACAACAGAGCCGTCGAAATACAGCAGAAGCCTCATCAGCGCTTAATATTGCCGATGGCGCGTACCAACAGCTAAACGATATGTCAGGAAGAATGGCGGAACTAGCGACCCAGGCTAGCAGCCCAATACTCAGTGCCGACCAACGAAGTTCTCTTGACGCCGAGTACCAACAGCTTAAGCAAGAGACAAGCAGAATAACTGCAACAACTGAATTTAACGGGGTAAAGCTACTCGCCGGACAGTCGATCTCGGTGCAGGTGGGAAGGGACCGCTCGGCTAACTCGAGCCTGACTGTAACTAGTCCGGACGTAACGACGCTAACCAGCAGCATAGCAGCCGATTCACTCAGTACTGACACCGGGGCGCGAACGGCACTCGACAATGTGCGATCCTTTGTCGACAACCTCTCCCAAACCCGGGGAATAGCGGGATCTTTCGCCTCCCGATTAGATTCAGCAAGTAATATTGCCGCAATCAGTGAAGAGGGAATGGCCGCAGCCCGATCGCAGATCGAAGATTATGACTATGCGCAGGGTGTTGCCGATAAAACAGCTGCTCAGATAAGACAAAGTGTTAGCGCCTCCTTAGTTGGGCAATCTTCCCGCTTAAATGGGCAGGTGGCCCTTTCCTTACTCTCATAGATTTCTAACTAACTGATATTACTAGCAAACTATCTCAAAAAGCCTACTTTTCGTCTCTACAATAGGGATCGACGTCGACAAAGCACTGGAACACGTTCGGATCGAGACGTTCGGATCGAGAATCCTCTTTCTGGGTAATTGTGATTACCACCTGAACTTGCTATTCTCACCTGCGAAATTATTTTGCCGGAGCATAGAATTATGAGCTTTGAAAACCGAGATCTTATTGTATTGGGTTCAGGACCAGGCGGGTACATCGCAGCCATTCGTGCCGCGCAACTCGGACGGAAAGTCACAATCGTGGAAAAGGAAGCTCTCGGCGGGGTTTGTCTTAACTGGGGGTGTATTCCATCCAAAGCCCTTCTCAAATCTGCTTCGTTGTTTCAAGCGATATCGCATAGCGAGGAATTCGGCTTCACAGTGTCAGGAGTTTCAGTCGATTTCCCCAAAGTCATAAACCGCTCCAGAGAGGTTTCGGGCAAGCTGACTGGCGGTGTTGCTTTCCTGATGAAAAAAAACAAGATTGAAGTCATAATAGGCACAGGAAAACTCAAGAAAAGTAATGTTTTGGCCGTAGAAAAGAACGGAAAAACAACATCGTACAAATATAACGATATCATTATCGCCACTGGGGCTAGAGCTCGATCGCTTCCAGGGGTGGAGATTGATGGTGAATTCATTCACACCTACAGAACTATCTTAGAATTTAAAAAGCTACCCAAAAAAACGCTCATAGTTGGTGGTGGAGTTATAGGCTGCGAATTCGCTTATTTCCATCGGAGCTTCGGTGCAGAAGTCACGATTGTGGAGCCGCTTGCTCACCTTCTCCCGCTTGAAGATGATGAAATTGCCCAAGGTCTGACCAAGAGCTTCACAGGGATGGGGATGAAGATCCTTACTGGTGGACTTGCAAGCGATATCAAGAGGGACGGGAACGAAGTCCGAGCAACCTTGAAAATTGGCGATAAAGTTGAAGAATGGCGCGGTGATTGCGTACTGATCAGCGTCGGCGTTCAACCTAACACTGAAAATTTAGGCCTGGAAGAGGTCGGCATTGTAACTGAACGTGGCTTTATCAAGGTCAACGAATTCATGCAGACCTCTCTTCCGAATCATTATGCAATTGGTGATGTAAATGGCCCACCGATGCTGGCACACGTGGCGAGTCATGAAGGGCTTGTAGCTGCCGAATATTTGACGGGAACCAGCGAGCACCCGATGAAGTACGACAACATCCCGTCATGTACATACTGCCAGCCTCAGGTAGCCTCGATTGGCATTACAGAGGCCAAAGCGAAAGAGCTTGGCATCACCTACAAGGCGGCGAAAGTTCCCTTCTCAGCAATCGGTAAAGCAATTGCGACGGGCGAGCCACAGGGGATGATTAAAATCCTCATTAACCCCGAGACCGAAGAAATTCTAGGTGTGCATATCCTGCACGCAGAAGCTACAGAGCTTATTTCCGAAGCGGCAGTACTTAGACAAATTGAGGGAGTAGCATCCTCGGTTCTGGAAACGATTCATCCGCATCCAACACTGTCAGAGGCTTACCTCGAGGTGTTTGCGAGCGTCCTGGGACGGCCTTTAAGTACCTAGTTGGGGTATTCCGGAGCAACTACGTAGGTGCTCCGGAAGTGGCTTTTGTCAAAGAGATCTAGACAAGCCGGTAAACGCTTTATCTGAGGATAGCATTATTTGTCGTACTTTTCGGAACTTCATGTAGTAGATCTGGGCCTAATTCCGTACAAGGACGCTTGTGCGATACAGGAGAGTCTGCACGAGAAAATCAAAGACCACGGTGCAGCCCCTCATATTTTGCTGTGTCAACACCCGCCGGTCATCACCCTCGGAACGAGTGGGCAGCGGGCGAATATACTGACAGATGACTCGGTAATAATGAGCCGCAGTATTGAGGTGATTAAAACCACACGCGGAGGGGATGTTACTTATCACGGCCCGGATCAACTAATGATCTACCCACTGCTCGACCTGCGCCAGTTGCGAAAAGATATCGGGTGGTACATGCGTACCCTTGAGGAAGCCGTAATCCAGACCCTTCAGACCTATGCAATCAAAGGAGAACGGTATACCGGAAACGCAGGTGTCTGGATACACCAGCCCCATAAAAAAATATCATCCATCGGCGTTCGTTTACGGCGGTGGTGCACCCTCCACGGAGTAGCTCTTAATGTATATAAAGATCGACATGGCGGCTTTGAGCTGATAGCGCCGTGCGGATTCACTAAGGTAAAGATGACCTCAATTGAAGAGGAGCTTCAGATGATGCCCCAGATAGAAAAAGGGGTCCCTTCAATTGATGATCTAAAGCTCGTTGTAATTGAAAAAATACGATGGGCTTTTGAACCTGAGTCCGACGTAAGAACAAAGGTAAATGGTTGAAATTGCTTTAGACACGAGGCGTGCAGTGATATAAAAGCGCAGGCTGTGAAGCTTGCTACGTCGAGCATTTTATATCATGAGCAACGAAGTGGATGAAGTAATTTCAGCCATTTACCGCAGTTCTTACGTCGAACTCAGGT
>JBIIDM010000134.1:0-9679 GCA_044238365.1 Bdellovibrionota bacterium
AAAACGGCTCGACCGCTGCTCCGCCACTGCTTACTCCGCCACTGCTGTTCGCTTTACCATCAATCTCAGGCGTTTGCATAAAGTCCAACGACTCGGTCCCGGAAATTAAACTTAAATGAGGAACGCCACCGCCGGGCCGCACCTCAAGATATTCAGTCATCGATCCATCCTGGGGATTCTAAACCACCTGCCGAGTTAACGGCGGCTTTCTCAACCGCTCTCGGCATAAATTCGCTCAAACGCACGGTGACAGGGCTATAGTGTTTCTCAAAAATAATGCGGCTTTGATTCAACATTTGAGAAACACTATCGACTCGCGGAGGCGAGTCAAAGCAAGCACTTATAGTAATTCTCAAAAATTCCTTAGAATTTCAATACCGCATTATTTTTGAGAATTACTATAACATCCTGAATTGTTTGAAAAACTTACAGTCTCAATGATGCTACCTTATGAAACAAGGGACGCATGAAAATTGTGAGTTCGTCGAACAGGTCAGTTACCACTATCGCGCGAAAAGCAACGCGAAGAGTCGGTGTTATTACCAGCCTATCGTGAGTATACGCTCGACCTCAACGCTATAGCAAATGCCGTCGCCTGCTACGTAGACCATTTTATATACTGGTTCTAATTCGAACAGCCCGAAAAGTAACTACTCAGGTACCCCCAACATAAATGCGCCCCAAAAGCGAGCTAACCAGCTGTAACTGCCAGGGATTTTTCAAGGTCGAGGAAAGTGATTGTTTTGTGAATGAGGCGTGGTACTCCACGCCGCAGTGAACAAAATCAATTACTTGACGAAGAGATTGGGAAAATACCTGAGCAGTTACCCCGAAAAAAACGAGGAGGGGATCGTATGAAAACAGTCCCGCCTCTTACAGCGAACTAAGTTCACCGTAAGATGCCCCAGCTGTTCCCGGAGTCAAAAAATTCTCAATAAATACAAAAGAGTACAGCAATATTTTTAAAATGTTTGCGCGCACTATTGTAGCTTTTTTAATGTCAGCTCACCCTATGAAAGCTACAACACACTAAATTCACAGGGTGAATCGCGATCAGCGAAGAGGGACGAAGTCCCTGGGCCCGAGCGCCCCGAGCGGGAATAGCTGAAGATGCCCACGAAGCGTTAAATTACTTAAAAGTCTAAAATCCTACTCTCAAGAAACAATTCATCACCTGAAGCGGGCTCGTGAATAATCCTGACTAAAACAGGTTCGAGTACGATCCGTTATAACAGTCATTCTTGATCAGGTCAGACGTCTTCTTCTTGGCGGATCTAAGAAACCCAGCAAGCGAATTAACTCTACCCGTTGTCTTTAGCCTGCGGCGAAAACCGTTTAGACAGGCTTTTCTCGTTGGTTTGTTCTTTTTCTTACAACAAGTTTTAATACCATCGACCCAGACATCGTCGAGCGTAACAGCGTAATCACCCGAGCTACACTCCGTGACCGCTGAAGAGCACGAATCAACCCCTTGTTCTATACAATAACTTAGGCCAGCGCCTAACTCATCAGTACAGCTCTGTGCGTATGCACTGGTATTACCAGAAAGCCCCAAGGCGACAGCTCCGCCTAACACAATTAATATCCGCTTCATATACTATTCTCCGAATCTGTTAA
Source organism: Bdellovibrionota bacterium (assembly GCA_044238365.1). Classification (GTDB taxonomy): domain Bacteria; phylum Bdellovibrionota_C; class UBA2361; order UBA2361; family JBIIDM01; genus JBIIDM01. The sequence continues at coordinate 1,618 of JBIIDM010000134.1, forward strand.
GGTGATTGGTTCACTATTTCAACCCCAACATTTATAACCTGAGTTCGACGTAAGAACAAAGGTAACTGGTTGAAATTGCTTTAGACACGAGGCGTGCAGTGATATAAAAGCGCAGGCGTGGCTTGCTACGTCTCGAGCATTTTATATCATGAGCAACGAAGTGGATGAAGAAATTTCAACCAGTTACCGCAGTTCTTACGTCGAACTCAGGTTTGTACTAAGGGGTTATGAATCTGGTTACAAAAGACCACCGTTTATGTTTCGGGCGTACTCTAACAAGGTACTGTGCACACCGCCATAGATTTTTGACGTATGATGGTTTTTTAATTCAGTTTTATAAGATAGTATTCTATCATATAAAACTGTTATCGCGAGTATAAAAAGCCTTGAGTGAGATCCCTAGACTATGAAACAGCATCCCTCCGCTTGCCAATTCCCCCGAAAGCTGCTCACTATGGCGCTCACGTTTTTATCCTTGTCCGCTCTTATGTGTGTTTCTGCGATGAACCGCATAACCACCAACCCAACGTCGTTCCGTATCGAACTGCTCCTTCCGACCGGCTACCGGTTTAACTCAATGGCTCCATCGTCCCTAACAATAGGAACTCCGGATACAACACCTGAGCAGCTAGAAGTTAAGAATACGGCGTTTGAAGCCACTCTATTGGTCCCAACCAGGCCACAATTTACTCTGACCGGGGAAGCTCGAGTCTTCTTTTGTGAAGATGTGGCTGAACCTCAGTGCTTTATGAAAGAACTGAGGTTCAAGAAGCAGTTCAGCCCCGACACTCCCCGGCAGCTCCAGATAAAAATTCCCGATCCCAAGATTAATGATGTAAGCTCATAAGTGGGGTAAGGTAAGTGTAACACCTAAATAGACGTTAACTATAACTATGCGCTTCACACTTGAACATCTTCTACGACCCTTTAAGAGACACCGAGAGTATTACACCCTTCTGATCGTGTTCGCCATTTTTGTTTCACTGCGTTTTTTTAGCTGCATCTTCCTCCCTGCCCCACCACCACCGCCACTCGCCCCGGCACCAACTCCGACTCCAACAGCTACGGCTACTCCGGATGCCCACGCCGAGCAGCTACAAGACCTTTGGGGCAATGTATATGGGCCCACACCGATTGCTCAGATTACGCCACTTCAAGACCCCGCGATTTCGCAGCTGAATGATTTGATGAGGGGGGAGATGGGTAAGAATTAACACGATTTGTTAGATCGGAACATATTATTGAACGAGGCTCGAACTATAACCATCGTCAAAAATAATGCGTTTTTGAGTCGTATCTCGGCGACAGTTTATTTCTGTGTCAGCTCCTTACTTACGCCTTCTCAAAGCGGAACCGGTATGCGCAAGACGAGCCCCCACGCTCCCGCTACCCAATCCCGTTATCCGCCAAAAACGCCCCACTCTCAGGCTTGCGTCCCATAAAATCTTCAAAAGCCACCAAGGGATCCACAGCCCCGGCTCGGGTAAAAAATGTCTCCGAAAATCGCACGCCGATCGTTCGCATGCGACTAACCCACTCCAATTTTGTCTCTTTGTTTTCGGGGGAACTTTCAGTCGAAAATGCACTAAATAGGTCAGCGCTTAATACTTGTGACCAAAGATAACTGTAATACCCGGCGGTATACCCACCACTGAAAATATGATTAAAGGCACATAACATCGCATCTTCTGGTAGAGGAGCTACCTCGCGCGTCCGGGCGCCGACTTCATAATAAATCTTTTGGGCTTCCGAAAATTCAGTCACTTTACCCGTAAAAAGATAGAGATCGGTGAGTGCCAAATGAAGCTGGCGCACCAACTGATGCCCTCGGAAAAAACTACGCTCCTTACGCAAGGCCGCTACTAGGTGATCAGGCAACACCTCCCCGGTCTTATAATGACCTGTAATCAACCTCAACACCTGAGGCTGATAACACCAACCTTCCATAAATTGACTCTCTATCTCGATCGAATCCCACTCAGAAAGCTCCATTGGCGATGTCCCAATCCAGGAAGGAGGTGCCAACATATGGTGCAGAGCATGACCAAACTCGTGAAACAGAGTTGTCACCTCTTCAAAGGTCATCAGGCTATGGCCCTCATTGTTCACTGGTGTTTGATTGCAGACAACGTATGCGACCGGCAAAGAGCGCCCTCCATTTGAGAGGGAATAACCGAAGCGACAAATTCCCATCCAAGCTCCACCACGCTTATTTTCAGGGCGCACAAACGGATCAAAATAGAATGATGCGACTTGTTCTCCATTCTTATTCTCTACCAAATAATACCTAACGTCGGGATGCCACACGTCAACACCGCCAGAGGCCTCTCGTATCGTAACATTGAAAATTATTTGAATTACCTCTATCAACCCCCCGAGCACTGTTTGAAGCGGAAAATAGGGTCGAAGCTCTTCCACGCTAAAACCAAGCCTGTCTTCTCGTAATCGCTCACTCCAATAAGGAATATCCGCAAGATCAAGATCGCCCGCGCCCCGTGACCGCGAGAATTCGCAAATTTGCTCAAACTGCCCTAACGCAACAGGGCGCACCTCCTTTAACAGATTCTCTAGAAAATCGATCGCGGTTTCAGGGGTCTTCGCTAGTCGTGATTCAAGACACATCGCCGCAGTCGAGGGATACCCAAGCAAATTGGCCTGGGAATTCTTCAAACGAACAATGCTCTCCAGTGCCGTGGTATTACTATTGCCGCCGTGCCCCGCAATTTGAATACACTCTCGATAGAGTTTCCTCCGAAGAGTTTGATTGTGACAATGTTGTAAAACCGGTCGTGAGACTGTTGGATCTACTGATACAAACCAAACTTTTCTATCCTCATCCACACCACCTACTTTATCTCCGGCAGGAGCCTCTCTGAGAAGAGCGCCTCGCTGTGCGCAGCGATCTATGACCTGCGTAGGCGTCCCATGAAGCTCCTCTTCGCTAAAGACTACTACCCCCTTTACCTTCACATCATCCAGCACATGATTGGAGAATTCGACTGAAAGCTGAGCGAGCTGTTCCTGATTGGCATTGAAGATCTTGAGATTCTCTCCCTCCAAATCCACACCAGCCTGATGCGCAGCAAGAATCCACTCTTCAACGAATCTCTTCCGAGCCTCATCCAGCGTAGAGAAATAACTGCCTTCACGAATCTCCTCAAATAACTTAAAGAGCTTTTTGCTCTGGCTCACTCTGAGCCCGAACTGAACAACCTGCGGTTGCACCTTCGCATAGACATCCCTAAGATCGGTAGAATTCTTTACCGCGTGTAGATGAGTTACCTTTCCCCAGACCGATTGTAGTTTCGTCAATACCAACGCTACCGGCTCCATACCCGACGGCCAGTCAGCCTTGCCGTGGGCCTCCACTTGTGCGACCTCGGCCTCAAGGAGGTGCAGCAGCGTTGTAATGCCCTCTTCAATAACCTTCGGTGTAATTGAGGAATACTTGGGTAGCTCGCCAAAATCCAGGAAATTAGTACTATTCATCTAACTGGTTGCCCTTATTCGATTTAATTTTGCCTGTGACGGCCCCCTCAGGTGGCGATCTTAGGATACATTCTGGAGTGAAAACAGTAACTGGTTACACAAAAAAGCCGTTCCCGATCTAAGAAACGACCATGTTATAAAAGTCACTCACTACCCCACGCTGTTAATCGCCTCATTCCATCAACACCAATCTTATGACCAACGTTGTTCTCCATTACCTCAACGTCAAACCCCCGCAACCGCAACAGTTTGGCGCCATCATGGGCGCGATGCAACGGAATTATATCATCCTCGGTGCCGTGAATCATCAACACTGCAGTTCTTGGGATAGCGGTAAAGCGATCTTCACGAGCATAATCGGATGGTACGCTTTCAACCTCCAAAACAAACCCTGCAAGCAATGCCACTCTTCGAAAAAAAGTAGGGTGCTGCTGAATAAATCCGGATAAGGTAGCGGCACCCTGGGAAAACCCGTAGCCAAAAATTGCTGTTTGGTGACTTACGCCACTAGATTTCACTATCCCCGGCAAGTCGTGCAAAAGAAAACTTTCTAAAGCCGTAACCCCGTCAAACGGGTCTTGCTCTACTGACATATCCCACCAGCAAAACCCACCCTTAGGGTCCTCAAATGGCGCCTGAACATACAAACGGTGCGAAAACGGTGGAAGAGCCCGCTCAAACACCCGCATCGCGAACATGTCAAAAGCCCGGCCATGGACAAGGACGCATAGAGGAGCGTTTTCCCCCACCCCAGGGACAAAATGATGAATCAACCGCATACTATGGATCTTTCAAAAAGGGGGTTATAAACCTGAGTTCGGCGTAGGAACTACCGTTATTATACGTAGAATCCTAAATATAACCCAGAGGATGGCGCAATCACAATGATAACTTACTGAATTTGCTTTAGGACGGGTACCCTGTCGCCAACACGACAATGGGAAGCCGTGATTCGCGCCAATGGAAATTTAATTTGGTGGCCGGGGGCAGGGAGCGCATCTCGTGAATAATAAAACGTGGACGGAAAACTCTGCGGCAGTCACTCGGAAAGACCGATAGCCTTCAACATCGCCTCTGCGCTAAGGTGCAGGTAATCACAAATACTACGAAAGGAAAAAAGATAATCTTCCTCTTTACTTAAAAAGAATTCTCGGGCTTTTCGCCCAGAGCGCCCCTCTGACTTCAGGTCCTCAATTGCTGACAGCAATATTGCTAAAAGCAGCTCCTGCTCGGCCGAGGTTAACTCGTTTTCATGTTCATCATAGGCAACATGAATAGCTGAATTTCGTTCTACATTTGTCATAGTCAGAACTTTGCCACAAAATACTCTTTTTAGAACGAGGTTCCTACCTCACCCTGATTTATACACTTTCGGCAAATACTACTTTCTTCTTTATACTATCTGTAGGCGTACTCTCTGTGGTTCCAAGCAAGGGGCCCTGAGGCGCGTTTCGTGAACACTCCGGGTAAGATGCACCAACAAGGCACATAACTAACCAACAATTCTAAGAAAAAAGGACGATTAACATCCAAACCTTTCTATTTCTATCCCGTGAATTCTTGACCTTAAGAAAAATCAGCAGAGTGCCTTTTCCTATTTGGGTACCATACACAGGAGTTACTTGGTATGAGCTACAAGGTAGTGCTCCCCAATTCCTTTTGAAATTGCCTCTCTGTATGGAGATGTCAGGCTTGTACTAAAAGGATGCGAACCATTTACCGAGTCGAACATTTCTAACGCTAGTTGAAAGTCCCCTTTTTCAAAATGCCGAACACCAGCTTCCCAGTCTGGCCCTATCCCGTTCGTGTCGAGGGTATACACCGCAACTGGTTTCGAGATACCCGCCACCCGGACCTTGCCAAGATAGAGCACGGAGTCCTTTTGAGAAAGCCGTACTACAAAGTCCTCACTCATAAGAAGGTATGTACCGAAAAGTTTGTTCAGACCCTCAATTCTTGAGGTAAGGTTAACCTGGTCGCCGATAGCGGAATAGTCGTAACGCTCCCTAGAACCAAAGTGGCCTACCAGCACTTCACCATAGTGAAGTCCAATCCTAGTTCGCAGATTCGACGTAATCAGCTCACCGTCATGAATCCCTGTGGCAGACAATAATGCTTGATCGCATTCCCCAGTCACCGCAATCGGGGCTCCCCACAAAGCAAATAATCCATCTCCAAGCATGGAAAGGAACGTCCCCTTTCGCGAGAGGATTTGCCGCTGAAGGCGAGTAAAATATTGATTAAGAGAGTCCCCAACATCGATTGGCGAGCGCGACTCAGAATAAGTCGTAAACCCAACTATATCCGTGAACATTAGCGCGCAGCCTATCATTCGGCCACCAAGGTCAGGAGCTTCACCACTGGCAACTATCTCTTTTACGATTACCGGGTCCAGATAACACCCGAACTGCTGCGCAAGCAGTGCCTTTCGTTTCTGTTCCCATACATAGAGTTTAACCGAGCGCGCAATAGCGACAAACCAAATAACAATATTAAAAATTACGACGGGAAAGAACACTAAATGCAGAAACAAGATATACGCTATCGAGCCAGTCACAACAAACGTGAGCACTGCAATTAAAACCGCATAGTGCGGAGGTGTCGCCAATAGTATGAGTGTAATAAGGAACAAGCCAAGCATAAGAACGAAAACTTCGCTGTAATCGGAAATTCTCGAAAGGTACTCTTGGTGGATGAAATTACCAAAGACAGTAGCTTCAATCATAACCCCTGTGATTTCCTTACCGTCCGGAGCTACCCATACATCCTTTCCTTCAGTTTTCCCATTGGCATTTTCAAATATCAGATCAGGACCAATAAAGACAATTTTATTCTTAAAAAAGTCAGGTGAAAGCTTATGCTCTAGCACATCTGCTATCGAGACATGTTTAAATGGCGATGATGAGCCGTAATAGTTTATATATTTATCAAAGAACTGAGGATCGTCCTGTGTCACTACTGGCACCTTTCGCAGCATCTGGGCGGCCCGAGCTGCCAAAGAAACTTCGCCAACTGGCAAATGCCGGATCTTATGCAGAGAATCCGCAATAGTTCCAATTGACCCGACTCCGGCGACCCGCTTACTAAACTCCTCAAGTGGTGCGATATCCATATGATGATTCTCGAAAACCTTTAGCAACCCTCCGGGAATGAATGTCGGTAAGATACCAAGAGCGTCGGCTAGCTTTTTATCCTCTAAAGGATCAAGACTTCGTTCGCCAAAAGCAATATCAAAAATAACTGCTTCTGCATTAGCAGACTTTAAAATGTGTAACACCTCAGCGTATAACCTTCTCGGCCATGGATATATCAGCGGCAGCCCTAGCCGCTTGAAACTATTTACATCCACTAAAACAACGACAATTTCCTCCGGTGCCGATACATGGCCACGTTGCTCAAAGAGAATATCTAGCCCCCAGTTTTCTATATAACGAGAATACTCAAAGAGCCCACTATACCCCCACTTTTCCTCATAGCTAGCATAAGTCAGTTCCCAATCATACAGGAAAAAAAAGTAAAGAAGCGAAACAATAAACGCTGATAGGATCGAGGCCAGCCTCTCACCACCCATACTTCCGTTGGGACCATCATGTTTCGCCGCCAAAACCTTACCCTTCGTTAGTTGCGTTAAACATTTTATTAACCGATGCTAAAACCACATATTTTTGGATGTTTCTTTTTTACTTTGATTTCCAATAAAGCAGTTATAGTAATCTTCAAAAATAATAAAGTATTAAAGATTACTATAACGACTCGCGGAGGCGAGTCAAAACAAACACATAGCCATCGCCGAGATGCGACTCAAAACCGCATTATTTTTGACGATGGCTATATCTTACAACCGCCCCCTAACCCGGCCTTCAGCCTGCTTTAAGATTCGCTTATTATCAAAGCCCTCGATTATACGGCTCAATTCCGAGCTGCCCGTTCCTCTCAGCGCCTGAATGCGCTCTAAAAGCCGTGGTAGCGCCCTGATAACATTATCGACTATGGTCACTGACGCCGTCTGTGCAGTACGTGACAGTGGATTGAGATCGACAACGATAACCTTTTTCCCCATGCGTACCAAAGCCTCACACCGATCACCGTCTTCCAAAGGCACAAAGACACAATCTGCCTGGAATATGCCGTTACGATTAACAAACCGGCGATTGGATTCGATGTAATCCAGAGTAAATTCCTCTTCGGGCATAAGTACGGTAGCGGCCCCACATGCCAGGAGGGCCTTCTGCATCGCGATCTCCCGCTCTTTTGAGGAATGAAAAATATTAATCTCGAGTGGACACCCAAGGAGTGTACTAAGTTTCACCGACTCGTCAGAGACGATCGCAGTGGTGTTCCCATTCATTGAGATAACAGGCGAACGTGCCAAAAGCAGATGCGCGGCAGCAGCTTCAATTGCCGTCTCAGCAAAATCGCACGTCTCTTCTCCAATTAAGTAATCAAAGGCCTCACCTCTGCCATGTGCAATAAGTCCATGCGGAGAGGTAATTCCGAGCTCGACCCCCTGCACTACGCGGTTTCGAATAAGCAACGACTTATACCGTGGATGCGACTCTGGTACTTCCTGGTC
>JBIIDM010000012.1:0-30838 GCA_044238365.1 Bdellovibrionota bacterium
TCCCTATTCCTTTAAGCACCTAATACGCGAACAAGATGTTTTGTTCAACCTCGCGGGTCAAACCAGTCACCTGGATTCAATGAACGACCCCTTCCCCGATCTGGAAATCAACGCCAAGGCTCAACTCTCAATTATTGAAGCATGCCGCCATCATAACCCCGCCATCAGGGTAATATATGCAAGTACTCGCCAGATCTACGGTAGACCTCAAAGATTACCCGTCGATGAGAACCACCCGATCGCACCCGTAGATGTAAATGGCATCAACAAGGTCGCTGGAGAGTGGTACCATACACTCTATAATAAGGTATACGGAATTAAGACCAGTGTTGTAAGGCTGACTAACACCTATGGACCAAGAATGCGGGTTAAGGACGCACGCCAAACCTTCCTAGGTATATGGATCAGATGTGCCCTTGAAGGCCGTCCCTTCAAAGTCTATGGAGATGGAAAACAGATCAGAGATTTTAATTATGTAGACGATGTAGTCGAAGCCCTTGTAACGATTGCAGAATCAGAAGATACCTATGGATCCGTATTTAACCTGGGAGCTGATGATCCTCTAAACTTGCTAGACGCCGCACAGATCATAAGCAAGGCCGCTAACAATGCCCCCTTTGAAATAGTGCCCTTTCCGCCAGAATTACGCCCGATTGATATCGGCGACTACTATGGTGATTATGGACTTATTTCGTCCAGGACTGGTTGGAGACCACGAACTGGGTTTGAGGAAGGAGCAAAACTTACGCTAGCTTTCTACCACGAACATCTCGACAATTATCTTTAATCGACGGTCCCATCGTTCTTGGTAGTATCCGTTCTGTTCTCGACGGAACGCATCCTAGCCCCTTCACGGTGAAAAAGGTCGTAAGATCTTTTTCACCGTGAACTCGTTAACATATAGCGTTTCTCAAAAAAATAATGCGGTTTTGATTCAAGATTTGAGAAACACTATCGACTCGCGGAGGCGAGTCAAAGCAAGCACTTATAGTAATTCTCAAAAATTCCTTAGAATTTCAATACCGCATTATTTTTGAGAATTACTATATACTCCACGCGGTCAAGTGTTCGGTTTCCTGAAACCCGCGACTGCACGTAACTGGGACGCCATAACCCAATCATTTCGGAATGGATGGCGAAGGGGCTGAGCGTAAAAACCGAAAACCTGACCGTGAGAAGTATATTACGTCGAACTCAGATTTCTAAACGCTTCATCCTAGACAATATGAAAGGCCCCGCCACCCACCCTTCGAGCAGGTGCCGATCCAACAGCCTCGGGCTCTCCTCCTAATAGTGTTCGAAGGGAAAATCCGGTGCTCGCGCTCTCAGCAGTGCCCTCCTTATCAGAACCACGCCGCCGAGCTACTTCCTTTGAAACAATCCGTGCAAAACTCACTCGGCGGGCAAGGTGACCAAATGGTGACCGGTGCCACACCGTAACTACTGGGAGCGCGAGCAGCAAGGTCGAACAAAGTCCAACCAAAGGAGCTCCACTGGTCAAGGATACGTAAGTTCCGACCGCACATGAGCCAATCAAGGATAAAATGGTGAGTAGATCAAAAGACTTCCAGAAACCGGGCCGGACAATGTAGAGAAGGTCAAGGGCGATCTTAGAGTCCAGCAAATCTTCGAGGTAAGATTCCAACATTTCAACCGCAACCGATGCTACCCGCTCGCGAAACTCCTGCACTGCCCTCTGAGAGCCATAGCCGTACACCAAACTTTCTTGCTCGACCATGAGAAGGGCACAACCTATGATCTTGTACTGATCAAGAGAATAATTACACCCCCCAAAAGGGCTACGGGTATCGGGGGGCCCTTCCACCCAAGGATGCTGACCAACAGCTATATTTCCCCGGTCCGACCTAGGGCCGATTAACCCACTATCACTGAGTGACCCGGCTTTTTCTTTCATTAAAATATTCTATTAGGGCCTAATAAGACCTCCTGGCACCTCTTTTGCTTCCCAATACCTGCCTTCCGTCGTTAATCCTCACTCGAACTAACTGCTTTCTTGACAAATAAAGTGGAGTAGATTTGAGGACTTGAAGAAGCTCCTCTATGGCAGAGATTATATTTTTCATAAGTATCTTCATAACTAGAAATAATACACCACATTAATACGTATATCCTAATCAAACCGTCGAATGATTCCTGAAAAATATTTAGTACTATGTTTGGTCCATCAGAAAAATATACCCTCCCGGTGAGTAGACCAAGGAAACTTCCCCCTCAGCTGCTCGCAAAACAATACGTGAGCCTCTCAACTCATACCGCTTCCATTATGCAAACCTTCCAGCCAATCCAAGGTGCCAATGAGCAAAGAGCTTTGAATTCTTCTGAGCAATCTCTGCAATAAACGCCGCTGCTTTGGTTTTGTTCTGTGCTAGGGACTTGTACCTACGTCTGGCGTATCGAATTAGTGCGCGATTGACCTGATTGCCAAGTTTTCGCAGCTGGGACCGATTGAACGCTCCGTAGTAATTTATATAAGTTATTATTGATGCCGCTCTTGAACTTCTCAAGTATTCCCAATACCTTAGGAAAATTTTCAAAGATTTTAGAATCCCTCGCAACTAAATTCCCTTAAAGACTAAAGATATCTCACTCACCCCGCCGAAGTAAGAAGTATGAGCAGATTTTGGAGGTCAGACAAAGATTGCAACCTGAGTTTGACGCAAGAACAAAAGTAACTAGTCGAAATTGCTCTAGAAACGAGACGCCAGTGATATAAAAGCGCAGGCGTAGCTTACTATTATATAATCAATACTGTGGACAGTTTTCTGAGAATTTAATCTTTGAGTTTCAGTACGTTAATAAGATTGATTTTTATTCCCAATATTAAAATGCATATTAGGTATTCAGGTAACTTGCATTTTAATATTGGCAAACCGTTGGGCGATCTCTCAACATATTGAATTTACAGAGTATGTTTTTACTAAAACTGTACACACCAGTGATATAATGAGCAACGAAGTGGATGAAGTAATTTCAGGCAGTTACCGCAGTTCTTACGTCGAACATCAGGTTAGTAGGTTGGGCACTATAAAAAATCTCAATGGGAAATTATTCGGCAATAGGACAAATTTTCATTCCGCCTCTTGCGTCTGCCTTGGACGATGCTATTCGGCTGAGCGCAAATAAAAACGTAAAGGTGGATGATTTTTGTTCGTGCGCATTTCAGGATCCGGTACTTTGCATCGAGTTATTGCGACGCGCAAACAGTCTGGAGTTTGGCGTCGCAAAAGTAGCTATAACGTCGCTTCCCAACGCAATCATGCGTTTGGGGTGGCAAGAAGTCCACTCCATGGTTTCTGACCTTGCATCGGCAGAACCTCTGGATTCCCCGCAAAAGGCCAAATGGTTGGAAATTCATCGACGAAGATGCAGAAGAGCCGGAATGATAGCACGGCTTATAGCGGACACCGTTTCACGAGACCTAAGTCAACCGGCTCATATGTCTGGGCTGTTCCTCTACCTGGGAGATATTCTTGCGGTGCTTCAAATCGGCGATCTCTATGTTAATCTGGCCGAATCAAACCCGAGGCCCCGCGTGAACTACCGCATCGCCACGGATTACGGATTTGACACCGAAGAAATGGGGCTCGACTACCTCAGAATTACGGGAGTGCCAAATTCGATTACGGACGTTATCGATAAAAACACACATCAGAAGGAGATTTCCAAGCACCTGCTCAGACCTATAGTTTTCAGCGCTTCGGAGCTTGTTGAGTGCTTCGAAGCGGGAAAACTACAACGCTACGAGTCCTTGAATGATCTCCCAAATAATAGTCAGCTCCGACTATTCAAATTCATCGAAGCGCAGTACGACAGGATGTTTTTAAAAATCAGGGCGTGCCTCATGTCCGACTATGATATCTCCGATGCAACTAACGCAACCTATAATCAGCTCTTGGCTGAATCGGGTAGTAGTCTGGGGCCAGATAAACCTGCAAGGGAGTCAGGTGCGGTCCTGACCGAAGAAGAAAAAATCAAGACACGATTAGCAAAGTTAAGATCACTAATTGAAAAAACGAGATCCCAATCCTCAAAGTCGACCCCATCACCAAATCCTTTGCCCACCACTGAGGAACCAAAACCCTCAAAATCAACGCTATTGTCCCCTAAAGCTGCAGTTGCAGCAATTGATTTTTCAGAGGATCTAGCGGACGACTTCGGCCTCAGAGACTCTCCCCATTTACGACAAAAGATCAGATCAAGAAATGTTTTCGTCGACGATAACGCCTCCACACCTCAGGAGACAAAACTAACATCTCCGATGCTCTCGACTGCCGAACGAACTCTAAGCCGCGCTCAGAACTCCGAGCAACTAATGGCCATGGTTCTTACAACGCTGATGCAATGCGGGTTCGAGAAGGCAGCTATTATAGTCGTTTCAAAAGACAAATCAGAGGGACTAGTAACAGCAGCCAGGGGCGCTATTAACCCCGGAACGCGAATTAAACTTGACCTAATCTTCTCACCGATTGCACAAGGTATTTCGAAGGTTCAATCCACCAAAGATCCCACTCAGTTATTATCCCTCTTTGGAAGCTCCACCTATGCCGTTGCCCCACTGAAAGCGGACCACCACACGCCGGTTTCTATCTATGCTGACTGCGGCAAGGACTGCACCATCAGCTTCGAAACCAGGCGAAACTTCAGGGGTCTCATAAACATAGTAAACACTATTATGCCCCGTCTACCTGGCGGCCTACTGAATGAAATCCCGACCGAACGATAAACTTGATTTTTAACGACGCCAGAACCACCTCAGTAGTTACCGCTTTCCCCACGTTCGCTAAATAGCCCTTGCTATGCATAATCATGCTTGCATCTAAAGAACTCTGTTTCACATAATATTTTTCGCAGCTTACTCCTAACTCTTCTGCGTTTTATAGGATACCCACGGTTAAACATTGTCTCCGGTGGCGAAGATGTGGTAATCAGTTAGCCCTAAGATTAATTTTTATGGCTGCAGCTCCATGATTTCATCTCGTAAAAATATAAAAAAGTACTTCCCACGTCCGTTAAGCCATGTATTAGCGTATAACATAACGTTCCTGTGCTTAGCCTTCCTCCTTTTTGTTATTACAGGAGCGACTCCTCTTTTTGCCGATATCCGAATAGGGACAGTGGACATGACGAAAGTGCTTCAGGAGTCACCTTCAGCAAAAGCCAAAGTTGATGCTATTGATAAAAAAGCTGCTCAGGCTAAGGCGAAAATTAACAAGCAGAAAGAGGAACTTGTTGCCCTCCAGAAAAAACTCGGAGATGACGCATCTGGCACATCGGCGGATGCAGAACAGTTCCGGAAAGCTTCACGTGAGCTTCAGCGATATGTGAGAGATACCGAAGAAGAGCTTAAGTCGGAACTTATGGAAGTTCGAAAGACGGTCACGGAACAGGCCTTCAAGAAAGTGAAAGAAGTTGCCACCTCGAAAAAGCTGGACATCGTTCTTGAGAAGAGTGAAATTACCCGCGGGCCAGTGCTGTTCGCCGAAGGGGTGACCGATATAACGAGCACTGTTGTCTCATCTATGAATAAATAGCCCCTGGGCTATTCGCGAGAGCCCTCGATGTGGGACTCTTTGCACCACTGGAAACGTGTCCATAGACTCAGGGCAGGTGCGTTGAGGGAGCATAAGAGGATTGTACACTATTGAATCTGGTTGTTATGAGCCCTTGCGTCCAGCTATTCCCGCTCGGCGCTCGGGGGCCCAGGGACCTCGTCCCTCTTCGCTGATCGCGAATTCACCCTGTGAATTCAGTGTGTTGTAGCTTTCATAGGGTGAGCTGACATTAAAAAAAAGCTACAATAGTGCGCGCAAACATTTTAAAAATATTGCTGTACTCTTTTGTATTTATTGAGAATTTTTTGACTCCGGGAACAGCTGCCTTGCGTCACAATCTTTGCTCGAAAAAAAAGCCCCCGCAATTGACATCCGTGACCATGAGTGAGTTCCAATGGCCTTAAAAAACGACATTCCTCTACTTCTCAAAAGAGCGGCTGATGGTGATGAGAGTGCCGCATCGCTCTTCTTTACTCTCTTTCCGGAACTCATCTGGCATGCTCCCAGTAGAGGAAATCTTGCAGAACCGGGTAAAGTCGGATATCCAAACGACCTGTATGGCTTTCTGGCGGTCAAAACACAGGACTATACCATTGCTCCCATTTTCTCTGATGCGAGCTTTGCCGAAGAATGGTCGGGACGACCAATCCAATGTCGGCAGGTAACCGGAAGGCATGTTATGGAAACTCTGCCCGACGAATGGTGGATCGGAGTGAATCCGGGGCAGGAAGTAGAAAAGGAAATCTCCCCCTGGGAGATCACTCTTCTAAAAAAGGAGCATCCTGAAGCAATAAAGGAGTTAGTTCGCGAACTGTTTGAAGTCCCGCTAATCCGAGAAATCTCGACAAGAACGCCTGACCCAACAGAGTATGCTCAATTGGTTAACGCCTTACGTGCTTTTGCACACGATCAACCTGCAATCCTAGAACTTTTCCTCTTGGAAAGACTTGCCGAGGATATCGATGAAAACCAGGTTCAAGAACTATTACTTGGTGCGTCGCTTGACGATACTGTTTTGATTGATCAAGGACTGACCGTACAAGATATGCAAACGGCTGTGACTTCAATTGCTGAAATCGCGCAAATAGGTGCCGCAAAAATCAAGGTATTTACAGGAGTCTGGGGCACAACCAGTATCGCACTCCTATCATTCGCAGAATCAGCCCCCTTTTACAACCGGGAGCCAATCCCCTCCCACGAATAACTTAAGAGAGATCTTTGTTGTTTGACATACTGCTACTTCCGCTCGGAGAATAAGTTAGCACGAGCCTACGCCACCACGTCGGCAGAATCCCACCACCGTATATGAATAATTCAGACGAGAAGACTCCCAAATGCTGCAGACAACTATCCTTAACCGCTCACCCAACCACACAAGTATAGGACATGCCACTCTGGATCGCCCAAAAGCCCTAAACGCGCTTTCCCTGAAACTCATTGATGAACTTTCAATGACTCTTCGGAAGTGGCAGAACGACACCTCAATAGACGCTGTAATTCTTGACAGTTCACTTGAAAGGGCATTCTGTGCGGGTGGGGACGTAAAGGCGCTTATTAATTATCCAGGAAAAAGCGACGATGAAAGATTGGCACACGCGCGAGTGTACTTTCAACACGAGTATGCGCTAGACCACCTTATCCACACCTATTCAAAACCGTTAATTTGTTGGGGAGACGGATTCATTCTCGGTGGTGGTATGGGTCTGTTTCAGGGAGCAAGCTGTCGAATAACGACTGAACGCTCCATTCTTGCCATGCCTGAAATTGGCATAGGTCTTTTTCCCGATGTCGGAGCAAGTTATTTCCTGAATCGACTTCCTGAATACCTCGGACTTTTCTTAGGAATTACCGGCTATAAAGTATCCGGAACCGACGCGCTGTTGCTTGGGTTAACCGACCACCTTGTTACTTCAACCGCAAAAGCGGGGATTCTTGAGGAGCTTGTTCAAATACAAAGGGGGGAATGCCTACTTTCTGGTATTCATGAAATAACACATTCTGCTTCAAGGTCAAATGGTGACCGAAGTCCGACCCCTGACCTTTCGCATTCACTGAAAGTACTTCAGTCTTTGATTGATCCATATCAGTTCTGGCCAACAATCGAGAGGCTGCGAGTAGTAAACCAACAACAGGACCCGCTTCTCAATCCGGCCCTGCTAACAGCGATTAAAGAGCTCTTCAACGGCTCGGTCCTGAGTGCATGCCTAACATGGCACCATTTGCGGAATTCCCGAGCACTCTCCCTTCCCGAATGTTTCCGCGAAGATTTAAAAACCGCCATGTTCTGTTTTCAACACGGTGACTTTGCAGAAGGAGTAAGAGCACGCCTAATCGACAAGGATTTTTCGCCCAAGTGGCGCTTTTCCTGGAATGATTCTCCAGAAAAAATAGAAGAATACATTTTCTCAAAAATTGATCGAAGGCGAAAGTAATCCGGATAATTCGTTAACACCGATTACGACAGAAGAATACTGGTCCAAGGTAAGATCGCCAGAACAAGATATAGTGCTATCAATCCTTTAAAAGCATTCTCAATCCAGGTTACCCGGTGCGAGATAGAACAGAGCCCGAATATTAATAATACCGCCATTCCCTTAGCCATAACCAGGGCCGGTACTATTCCATAAACACTCATCGCATACCGTAGAAGACCATTACCTTCGCCACCGACACCACCGAAAAGACTTAATCCCCTATGGGTCAAGATACCGTCAAGTATTTGAAGAAGTGCCAATAAGGTAGCTGCCAGCTAATGAACCCTGAGAGATTCTCTCGGTTTGAACTTGGAGGGACATACCTACGACTTGAGCTTGCATGTTTCTGGTCCTTTAAGATTAATCCAACGGCCCTTACATACCCCCCCCTATCAGACGCTTAGCTAGAACTGCTTCAGAAACCGGGGGCATGCTTTTTCCAAAAAGACCACAGTAACAAATAAAGACAAGATAAACGGCTAGTTAGTCACTCTGGTGGTGCGGATTCGTGAATAATCCGGGCTAGCCTAAAAAGAGCAGTGGAGTGGTGTAAAGTTGATGTATAGCAGGTCTTTTTCTGAGCATCATGCGTATCTGGCGTTCGGCCGATATAGATACGACTTGAGGCTTTAAGAGAAACCGACTATGTTGCTAAGAGAGTCCTTCTCGCCGACCCATTCGAGATCAAAATGTCACATAAAGACTGTTTCGGAAGTATGAACACAGATAGTACCGTTCAGCAATCGCGCCCCCCTCACCAAGTCTTGCTGCACCACCAACAGCTCCGACCTTTTCTTAAATGGGCCGGAGGCAAACGACAACTCCTTCCAGACATAAAGAACCTGCTTCCTGTAGACGCATTCAACCGCTACTTCGAGCCCTTTGTCGGCGCAGGTGCAGTCTTTTTTGATCTGCAGCTCCGCAATGCTATCATAAATGATTACAATGAAGAACTTATCAACTGTTATCGAACAATCAAGGATGATCCCGAGACCTTGATAAAAGAAGTAAGAAAATACCCTCACACAAAAGAAGCATTCTATACACTACGGGCGCTTGATCGAACACCAGAATTTGCGAGTATACCCAAAGTGCAGCGGGCCGCCCGAATAATCTACCTCAATAAAACGTGTTTCAATGGTCTTTTTCGTGTGAACAGTCGTGGGCAATTCAATGTCCCATTTGGCGATTATACGAACCCCAAAATAATTGAAGAATCAGTTATCAAGGCTATTAGTGAATATTTAAATTCAGCAAATATTCAGATCCTCCAAGGTGATTTCGCGGACGCTGTAAAAACGGCCACACGCGGGGATTTTATCTACTTCGATCCTCCCTACGACCCGGTCTCAGCTACTGCGTCATTCACCAGTTACAGCTTAAACAGCTTTAATAGGGGTGCGCAAATAAGACTAAAAGAAACATGTGACGATCTTACGAAACGAGGGTGTAAGGTCCTAATCAGCAACTCATCGACCGAATTCATCAGAGATTTATACAGTAACAACCACTATACAATTGTTGAGGTCAAGGCAGCTCGCAACATAAATTCAGTGGGATACGGACGAGACAAAATAAGTGAATTACTGATATTTAATAACTACAACGTTGGTAAGCTGATCTCGGGATAAGAACAAAGGTATATAGCTACGCTGCAGTGAGAGAGATTACTTGCCACCCTGGCGAACGCTTACTAAATCCAGCCGCCAAGCTCAGTAACCGCATCAATCAATGCTTCAGGGCTGTTTCCATTAAAGAGATGGAGACCAGTATCGTAAATTTCAGCTAGCTCCTCCTTTACCTCACGAGCAACCTCAGTAATCAGCTCCATCATATCAACAAGCTCGATATCCTGAAGTCCGTCGGTATACCGTACTTCACGAAGACCAAAGAGCGAATCCTTAACCCAGAGGGAAGGGCCAGGAAGCTCGAGATTCTTCTCCAATAACAACGAATGAAATTCAGCAAGGTGACGCTTTGGGGGATGGCCAAGTAATACGGTCAACACGAGCAGATCTCCGAAGCCCTGGCCCGTAATATCGATTTTAAGCCAGGTGCCGTGAATATTCACAAACCAATGGTTTTCGCTCCCGTTCCACCGGGCAGTTTCACCATGAACACCAAACCGAAGCCCCAATACACCCTCTATCAGCGTGCTAACTTCACTCATGATACATTCCTTCCGGATACTTCTGATACACTGTGACTATCAATGTAAAGATTCGGCATCCGGGAGAAAAAGTTGAGGATTATAGTACGGCGTTTTGCAGTCGTGGGTTTTTTAGAAGGGAATATCATCGTCGTCAAAGGTGACCTCAGCGCCCCCCCCACTACTACTACTACTACTACTACTACTACTACTACCACTGCCGCCTCCGAATGAGCCCGATCCTCCCCCGAAGGATCCGAAATCGCTGCCCTGCCCGACCGCCATACTTCCGTATTCGCCCTCGCCACTACCGGCACCAGCAGCATCTCGACCACCACTTAAGAACTGGATAGTATTAGCAATAACCTCGGTCATGTATCGCTCCTTCCCTTCCTGATCAGTCCACTTCCTTGTGCTAAGCTTGCCTTCTATATAGATCTGACGCCCTTTTTTGAGATATTTTGAGCAATTTTCAGCAGTTGAACCGAAGGCTACCACTCGATGCCACTCAGTTTGGTCAACCCACTGGCCACTTTGATCCTTCCTTCTATCACTCGTTGCAATACTCATAGTGCACACGGGCATTTGTGCATTCTGCGTTTTTCGTAACTCGGGGTCCTTCCCGAGATTGCCAACAAGAATTACTTTATTAACTGACATATTCTTCTCCCTCTAAGAGTGTATACTTCTACTTCACAATATAGCCACCTCAAGTTCACTGTTAGAACAAAAGCAACGTGTTGATTTCACACCAATAACCTGAGTTCGACGTAAGAACAAAGGTAACTGGTTGAAATTGCTTTAGACACGTAACCCTCAAAGCTGTCAAAGCCCCAGTGAAGGATCTTACGTGACGAGTAGCAACAGAAATACTGTGAAAATCACCAATTCTTCGCGACCAGCGCGATTCTTATGCTAAACCCGAGGTAACCAATAAACCAGAATCATATGCGAATAAAACTCAGTACGCTACCGAAGGAAGGACTCCAGATCAAGGAGCATCTTGAACAAGAAAAGATAAACTCCCGAATGGGCGCCTCCACTCAAAACGATGTCTGCTTTACATCGGCCCCCTTGGTCGATCTCCGTCTACACACTCGTGCCTTCGGTGCTGAAGGCAAGGGCACCATTACGGCTCAGTTCGAACAAGAATGCTCTCGCTGTCAGGAATATCGCCCGCGGGAGATAAAAGTTTCCTGTTCTTTTCTGGTCCAGGAGCGCCCCGCCGCCGATGCGATCGAAGAAGACTTGAACCTTGTGTACTCGGATGATGATCAGCTCAGCCTCACCGAGTACTGCGAGGAGAGCCTTATACTCTCCATTGAGCCATTCTGGTCTCCCCCTCTAAACAAAGATGGCGCCTGTTCCGAGTGCACACTTTGCCCTCATTGGACCTCGGACGATGAAGTACAGGTTTCCACCCAGGGATTAAAGGGGCTGCTCGATTCTGCCTTGGCTAAAAAGAGCTAACGCGGATTATTCACAGAGTGCTTGTTCTGCCAACTTTTGTGGAGGGATGTCTTCAAAGAAACACCGCCATTTATTGTGGGGAAGACCGCCCTAACATTGGATTATCAGTAGACCTTGCACTCTTGGTTTACGTAATATCGCTTAATATTTATCGACTCCTAAGGTAAGGCAAAATAATTTATTGGGAGTTTTTTTGCGACAACATACGATTCCAAAAGAACCACCCAAAGAACAAACACTGGAGCAACACACACACCGTAAATAAAGCTACAAAAATCATCCAGCCGTCCAAACCAAAGGAAAACCGCACAAGATGGTTGCCAGGTTCCAAGGATACACCAAGTAACTTATAAGGAACGGAGACCAGCGATTTATCGGCGGCATCCACAACAACCTTCCATCCTGGATACGCAGTTTCGGCACGCACCATTACCGCCGACTTCCCACAGGAGACGCTGCCCTCCCAAGCTGATGGCCCGGAGTACCGCACAGACTCCACAGTGCAAGAACTCTTAACTCCTTCACCTGCATCTACTGTACGGAAATAGATACCATCATTGGCACCATTCACTGAGTACACATACCCTTGAATTCGATCACCGCTCACGGGTACCAAAGACTCGTACCCACTAAGCTTGGATGAGCTAACCACATATGAGATTCCGAGGCTTCTAAATAGATCTCCGACTTTCTCCTTGCGAGATTCGGCAATTGCCTCTTGAATCGCATCATGTGCTCGCAAATTTAACGACGACGGTGTGTTGATATTTTGAACTCCGAAGACACCTGACCAGGCCTGATAGAGGTGATTTTTGCGCCAAAGAGCTTGCGCTACTTCATTTGATGGAAACCCTTCCCTTGGTTCATTTACATAAACTCTGGCTCCAGAAATACTTTTGGAGATCTGCGGCTGGCGAATTAGATCACTCCAGGCGATAGTGGGGTAAGAGTAGGCATGGATGGCGAGAAGAATAGCGATCTGCATGCTACTGACCAATTTGATTCGTGCGGAACCGTGTGTTGCAATTACAAGGCTCACGCATCCGAAAATGAATAAACATAGCCATAAATCTCGTGCGACAAAAAATAGGCTCAAAAGCCCAACACAAGCGATGATACTCCACCACTTATCCCAAGCACTCACTAATACAAACCCGCAAGCAATACTTACGAGCAGATGAACCCCAAGAAGCAACTTTTCTGGATATCGGAAATACCCGAGCAGCGGAAACAGATACCGTGCTACGGGTAAAAGGAGACCTGAGTCTCCAAGTGAAAGTAGGAAAATAAGAACCGCAACTCCACTCCAGTACACCGCTCTTGGCGATCGCAACAACAGCACCATGGGAAAGACCAAGGGCCCACAATATAAGGAAATAATTAAAGGATATTCAGAAAACACCGATTTCCACCACCGTCCTCCTAAGAGGAAATTGCCATCTAATGACAAAATCTGAGCGGGAATAGCAAATCCAAGAAAATCAAATAGCGAACTCGCAAACTGACTCTGGGGCATTTGGGGATGACGACCCGATTCGGACGCGTATTGTAATAGAAGGTACAATATTGGTGATAAAAGCAACCCACTGAGCAAAATTCCGATGCCAAGAACCAGCATGCTCTTTACTCGGACTGCCTGCCTTTGAATAACAAATCCCTCGAGCACCAAAAGGGGGATTGCAGCTACTTCCATTAAGACTACCTCTGGCATCCCACCCAGAAAGGAGAGCACCAAAAACCAAGAAAGTGACACACCCCGAGAGTAGCTCGGAGCCCTTTGAATCAAGATAGCTGCTTGAATAAAAAACGGAAACCAGCTCGCAGAGTAAAGCGTGTTGGTCATGTTATCGCAGGACAGAAGGTAGCCTCCACTAGTGAAGGTAACAGCCGAAACTATGGCACAGGACTTTGATAGTCCCAAAGTCCTCGTTAGCAGATACGCGCCTAACGCTGCCATAGAATGATGAAAAACCAGCATTATATGGAAATTGTAGGGAGGGACAATCAGACGAGAAAATATATGAGGTGGATAAAGCATGAAGGCGAATGGATCAGCTATCAGAGGCTTTCCAACACCTCCGTAAGGATTCCATGGAGCTAACCATCCATCAACCGAGATAACGCTCCTTACGGCCAATTCAAAGGGGATAAAGATACCGGTCATGTCACGGAACGCAATGACACTTGCACAAAAAATCTGCGGGATAAAAGGAAGACTAGTCAATACGAACAATATAACGAACGGAAAAAAGTGCTGCACCTTGGAAAGTAATGAACTATTCCTCATGGTTTTGATGCAGAGCCCTTCTTAGGCCTCTTAAGTAAACAAACTTTGAGAATTTCATCAACGCCGGAAACCGGAATTATCTGGATAGCCTTTCGCTGTTCTTTGGGAATGTCTCCGATGTCTTTTTCATTTCCCTTAGGAATAAACACTTTTACGATGCCAGCTCGCTGCGCTGCAAGAATCTTTTCCTTCAAGCCTCCGACGGGCAGGACCTTCCCGTTGAGAGTCATTTCTCCGGTCATGGCAACCCGACTGTCGACGGGACGCTTCGTAAGAACCGAAAGCAACGCTACCAGGATTGTAATGCCAGCACTAGGACCATCCTTTGGTGTGGCTCCAGCTGGCACATGTATATGAATATCAGACTTTTCATAGAACCCCTGAGAGATGGCGAACTCTGCAACATGGGCTCTCGCGTAGGAAAGAGCAGCCTGTGCCGATTCCTGCATAATGCTACCAAGTTGACCAGTGAGCGTAAGTGTCCCACTTCCAGCCGCAATCGATGCCTCGACAACCATTATCTCGCCGCCATTTATCGTCCACGCGAGCCCGTTTGCTATCCCAACAGCACTTACCCGACTCACCTGTTCCGGGTCATAGCGTGGCGGTCCCAGAATTGACTGAACCAACTGGGGCGTAACAATTTTTGGAACCTTTCCCTCTTCAACAAATTTCCGGGCAATTTTACGTATCAACGAACCAACTTCCCTTTCGAGGTTTCGAACTCCAGCCTCTTCAGTATAACGCTCAATAATCAACGTAAGAGCAGGTACAGTAAAGGTAATATGATGCTCACGTAGTCCATTTTCTTCCAGCTGACGAGGGAGCACGAATAAGGTGCCTATCTTTATTTTTTCCTCAAGGGTATATCCCGTAACGAAAATCACTTCCATTCTGTCCAGCAACGCGTCAGGAATTGTATCAATTGTATTGGCCGTCGCAATAAAGAGCACACCTGAGAGATCCACTGTAAGATTGAGATAGTGATCTCTAAATTCCTTGTTTTGGTGCGGATCAAGCACCTCAAGTAATGCTGAGGCCGGATCGCCGCGAAAATCGTTACCGACTTTGTCCACTTCATCAAGTACGATTACAGGATTCATCGTGCCAGCACTTTTTAAGGCCTGTATGACCCGACCCGGCATGGCACCAAGATATGTACGACGGTGGCCTCTGATTTCGGCCTCATCCCGAACCCCACCCAATGAAATTCGGTGATAGCTACGGCCTAGCGCCCGGGCCACCGATCGGCCCAATGAAGTTTTTCCGACACCCGGAGGTCCTACGAAACAAAGAATCGGCCCCTTGGCACTACGATTCAAACGCCGAACGGAAAGATACTCAAGAATTCTTTCCTTCGCTTTTTTCAAACCATAGTGATCCTGATCCAGTATTTTTGCGCCTTTTTTGGGGTCTAATCGATCACGAGACCTTTTATTCCAGGGAATCTCACAAATCCAATCCAAATATGTTCTTAACAAAGAGTACTCACCCATCTCAGGTGAAAGATTTCGCAATCGATTAAACTGCTTGTTTGTTTCGGCACGTGCCTCATCAGGGAGTTTCAACCTATCAAGGCGCTCCTTTAAGTCATGGATATCCTCACTATGAGAATCCTCCTGACCAAGCTCATCCTGTATGTGCCGTATTTGCTCTCTTAAATAAAATTCTCGCTGTCTATTTTGCAGCTTATCCTTCACCCTATCCTGGACACTCTCTGCTACCAGAACCTGATTACAAATATCCGCGATCAGAGACGTTGCACGAGAAAGGCGAGAGTACGGATCCGTATCAAGAAGCGCGATTTTTGCCTGGTCGTTGTCCTGACTTAATTGCGCAAATAGCAGGTCTGCGAGTCTACCTGGATGAAGCTGGTCTTCCGCCACGACCAGCATCTCTTCAGGTAAGTACTCACGCTCCACCAGGATGTTTAGATACTGGTTGATGCCAGCAACATCCTGTTGAACTCGTGGGGTAGGCTCGCCGATTCCCAACTCATCAATAACTTCGTACTGTGCATAAAGACACCCACCTTCAAAACGACTCGACTTAATTGAGACTCTTGCCAGCCCTTGCACAAGAACCTTCCTGCGCTCAACGCTAAACTCAAGAACCTTGACTACTTGCCCTATTACCGCAATAGGGGAAATTGAACTTATTTTCGGAATTGTGTCAGCCGCAGGAAATACGACCAGCAGGATTAGCTTATCTTCGGTAGCCCTCGAAATTCGCACCGGTTCGGATTCCCAAGGCTGAGAGATTTCATAGGAGAGGAGCACTAGAGGAAAGGGGATAAGCTCATTGCTCGCAAGAACCGGCAGTTCAAGCGGCAGGTATTCGGGAAGTGTAAACCCCGTTTGCGAAGATGCAGAAACAGACATGATGCTACGCCATGGTTAGTTGCGGCTGAAAAACTTTCGTAGGAGCCCATCCTTCCCCTAGTATCGTGTCATTAGGATGCGGTAAGCCTCCGTTAAGACTTGCGCGCAGAGCGCAGAGGCAATATTGCAGCGGCTTTTTGACGAAAACAAAACAGCAGCACATTTGATTTAACTAAAATGCCCCCACACCTCCCTAGGACATAAGAGAGAACTTGTCGCGCGCAATCCTTACCCCCGGACGGTGAAGACGCAGTTTTCAGACCTTAGCTTTCAATTACTTACCCGGATTTAGTTCCTGTAGCGCGCTGCCCGTCTTATAAAATGCCGATCCCGGCCTGATCCAACCAAGCATGAATACGAATCCCCGCCAGGTCTACAACACCTTCCCCTTCCACCCCTTAAAGTTAAAACAAAGTTCGTCAGAGTCCGTGTTTTCCGCTCCCGGCTCGAACAACATGAGCCCTAACTGCACGCCTTTCCATCCCGCACCCCACCGGAATATACTGCCAAAGTGAAAGCCCAAAAACCTAAATAACTTCCCTCATGATACTTATTACGCCGATCTTGCTACTATTGCTGCTTGCTACGGTACTACTTCCCCTTCGATGCTCTCGAATAACCCTATCACCACCATCAAATACCCTTCTTTCTGTACTTGTGCTTCTCACGGTCGGCATTGCCGCTGTTGTTCAAATGCGTCTTATCGGTGAATTCCGCATCTCTGATGGAATCGAATACGCGGCATCAGCAAGAAGTTTTGTAGAAGGAAAAGGAGTAACCATTGAGTTAAATGGAGCCAGGTACCCTTCCCGCTTTGCCCCTTGGTTTTCCGCCCTGTTTCTTTCACCATTTTCACTTTTATCACCGGATTTGCGACTTAGTGGATTAGGTGTACTCCTCTTCAGTCTGGTCTCAATATGGTACACGAAAATTCTTGGCGCTCTAATCGGAGGAACTGCGGGTAGCGTAACAGCACTTCTCGCACTGGTTATTAATTCCGGATTTCTCTATTTCACGGGGAATATAATGACGGAGGTTCCGGTATTTTGCCTGCTTACCATACAAACATTAATGTGGCTAAAGGGACCATGCACGCACTCCTGCGCTCTGCTAACAGGTTTGCTAAACGCTCTAACAACAGGCATTCGCCCGACGGCGCTAAGCACAATCGCCCTTCACTGTTGGAAATTTAAAGGCAACCCGTCTCAACTGTTTCTAGTACTTTTGCCCTCGCTTATCCTAATGGTTGCGAGTCTTACCTATAATCGAATCATCTTTGGCGATTTTTTTCGTAGTGGCTATCATGCCTGGATGAGCATTCCCTATGATTACTTTCCCCTGACATTTAACATTAACAACGTCGGAACAAATCTTAAACACATCACGAAAATTTCCCAGATCTTGACCATTCTTACAGCTATTTTCGTCACGACTCTACTTCATGCTAAACGAGCCGAACATTTCGTTAAAGTCAATCGCGAGTTCGTTTCTAGTTCTATATTTCTTATAGTCTCGACTATTCCGGTTGTTGCATTCTATTTACCTTATTTCTATGGAACCCAGCGCTTCTACTGGCCGTATGAACAACTAGCAACTGTTTTGATTGCCGCCTACATCGGTTCGTATTTTCAACACCGACACATCATCACTGCTGCATACATCACCATATTAATGGGTCTCGTTCAAATACGCCAATCCTTAAAAACTCTCGAACCACTACAAAACCTTCTTGGATCATCCGATAAGATTCCCCGTGAGACATCGATCGTCAGCAATATAAACCCTCTTGTAATCCAGGCTCGATACCCCAAGCGCAACATAATACCGTGGGATCGCCGTGTTGAGTATGCTTCTAAATGTTTTACACCACACAAAACCGAACTTAAAATTGATGGATCAATAACAGCGCTCAGTCACAGGAGTAAGGAGCTGTTACAAGCAGGCGCCGTAGATGTATATCCTAAGGTATGGAGCGAAATGTCAGAACGCGAAGCTGTTAAACATGTCTTGTTAAAGCTAGAGGAATCAGACCAAAGAGCCACTAAAAAGTGACGACTACCCTTAGCTCGACTTCACGAATCGAGGAAAATGTAGTATACTTAGGACACTTCCTCATGATTTATGACTTTTTGAGGGCAAACCGGTACCTATTACACTATGAAAAAATACACTATACGAAAACGCACTATTAACGAATATTGAATCAAATCGTCGGGAATTTGTATGAGCCAGGAAAAGAAATGTATTTGTGTCTCTGACATCGTGAAGGGAAAAGTGGAATCCGGGGAAGTTGAAATCCGAGGGTGGGTTCGAACACACCGCGCTTCCAAAAATGTTGCATTTGTACATTTGACCGATGGCACCTGCCCACAAACACTTCAGTTAGTAATTGATCCTAAAAACACATCCTATCAGTCATGCCATTCGGCCCTACTTACCGGCGCTTCTATTCTGGCAGAGGGCGAGTTAGTACGTTCTGAAGGAAAGGGTCAGGCTATTGAAATGCAGATCTCTGGCATCGAAATACTCGGCGAGAGTCCGACAGACTATCCGCTGCAGAAAAAAGAACATTCGCTGGAGTTTCTTAGAGAAAATCTACACCTCCGTGTCCGATCTCAAACAATTAGTGCCGTCGCCCGAGTTCGTTCAGAGTGTGCCTTTGCAATTCATGAGTATTTTAGAAATCATGGCTTCTTTTATGTGCATACTCCGATTATTACGTCGTCTGATTGTGAAGGCGCTGGTGCCATGTTTGAAGTACGAGCCCAATCTGGACACGCCCAGCCTGGATCTGGGGCCTCAACTGCTAATTTCTTTGGCAAACCGGCCTTCCTAAGCGTCTCTGGTCAACTACAGGCCGAAAGCTATGCAACAGCATTGAGTAAAGTGTATACGTTTGGACCGACGTTTCGGGCTGAAAACTCAAATACCCCTCGCCATTTGGCAGAATTCTGGATGATTGAACCTGAAATGGCCTTCTATGATCTGACGAAGAACATTGCGCTAGCATACGATTTTATAAAATATCTTGTTCGCTCATTACTCGATCGCTGCTCTGCTGACCTCGAGTTTCTCCATGGTCGTGAGTGGGCCCCCGAAGGACTAGGACAAAGGCTCAAAACTCTTATCCAGGACAACCTGATGGTAATTACCTATGATGAAGCAATTGACATTCTAGCCCGATCGGAGCGGAAGTTTGAGTTCGCTCCGGATTGGGGGTGCGACTTGCAAACCGAGCATGAGCGCTACCTGACGGACGTGCATATCAAAGGTCCTGTTGCAGTTATTAACTACCCTCAAACTATTAAACCATTCTATATGAAGGTAAATGATGAGAGAACGGTGCGAGCAATGGACGTCCTAGTACCAGGCCTCGGTGAAATTATTGGCGGATCACAGCGCGAAGACTGTTTAGAAACACTTGAAAGCCGCATGGTATCAAGCGGACTCGACCCTGCGGCTTATTCCTGGTACGTAGACTTGCGACGCTACGGAACTGTTGAGCACTCGGGCTTTGGCCTTGGTTTTGAGCGCTTACTAATGTACGTAACTGGAATACAAAACATCAGGGATGTTATTCCCTTTCCACGACACCCCGGCCATGCCGAGTGTTAACAATGAGTACCTTACGATCTCCATCCCGGCGCCAGAGCGTAGCTGCTTGGAATTTTCCAATGTCGAGGAAAACGGTTGACGAAGAGATTGGGAAAATACCGGGCAGCTAACATAGTATACGCGTTATCCGACGCCTGCCCTCTTCATCTTCTATAGCAGCGCATAAAAATGTCAGTAACATTCTTAATGGGACTGATAAACCAAATCGGTCCTCAAGCAATTGTTCGCAAAGACTTCTCAGCTCGCCGATACTGGAGAACGAGAATTTTTCCATGCTGTTTACTTCGTTACCGTCCCCGTGATTAATGCTCCGTTCGCGAAGATCACGAACCACAGTGATTCCGACGAACTCGGGCTTTCCTGCGCGCTCGTAGGTTCGATAGTAGCCGATAATCTGAGTTTTAAGGTCGGTGTTCTTAAAATCAAAGTCAACTAGGTGTTGCAGCTCCTCACGCAACTCTCGCTCCATCCCCTTGGTAACGGTCGCTCTCAGAGAATACGTTGACGCTCGTCCCCCGTCAGGAGCCAAATCTCTCGTCAAGTCTTCCCAGTCGAGCGATCCACTACCCGAAGGCGCGCGGAGTCCCGCACTATGTTGGTTCAACTCACTTTGCCGAGGTATGTATAAGCACTTTTGATGATGGCCTGATATTAACAACGTCGATATACCAATGTAATTGGCAAGCTCAGTGCACTCGGATAAATTTTTCAGATTTACTCCATCGTCCGAGATGGGAAATAATTTTTTAAAATCAAGACACCCCCTTAAAGAAGGAACCGTAAGAGTTCTACCTGCAGCTCCGTTTGTAAGCAGACCATCGAAAAAGGAAATAGGATACACAT
This sequence comes from Bdellovibrionota bacterium, assembly GCA_044238365.1. Classification (GTDB taxonomy): domain Bacteria; phylum Bdellovibrionota_C; class UBA2361; order UBA2361; family JBIIDM01; genus JBIIDM01. The sequence continues at coordinate 20,793 of JBIIDM010000012.1, forward strand.
CTCCCACACCCGGACAAAGGCAACCCGCAAATCCAATTTTTCGGTCATCGGAGAATATTTTTCCTTTGTTAACTCCGTTGACAATATGAAACATTAATAGTGCTCTCCTAGCCTTCCAGTCCCGAAGAATACTCTTGCGGCGACCCCACTTAAGAGAAGATCTTACGCGTAGCCTCAAAGGGTCAATGGCCGAATCATCAGAAAAAAGTACGCGGTTAACAGGAGCACTCCAAAATGCAAGATGCCCCGGATTTGATGTCGAATGAACAGTATCAAAAATAAGATACTGCAAGCTTTCCATCTCAGAATAACTGCGTAACTTGACTTGTTCTATTTTCTTACGGATAAACGATGCATCAAATGTATATTTAGCATCGGGCCGCTCCTCTCCTACAGCAAGAGCTCTGCTTAATCCAAGATAGCACCGGCTAGCGTTAATAATATTCACGATCAACGGATACGCTAAAAAAGAGGAGATCATCAAAAGAAAAATATGATTTCCTGAAAAAGCTAAAATTCCCAAAAGACCTAAAAAGGTCAAAATACCGAAGCAGAAACCTAAAACCTGAAGAGAAAAATACACTGGAAACAGTTTGGCGTAGTACAGAAAATAAAGCGATAGAGCCTTAAAGTATTTCGAAATATTGACTCCCATCCCAGTTAATCAAAATACTTCTTGCAGCGTTCCATTTGTATATGTCAGTACTTTATATGATCGATCGATATCACCACTCTGATCAACTCGAAGCCTTCCCGTTAACCCCTGCAATTCCGGTACGGTCGCAAGAGCACTAATACTACTTACCCCTTCGGCCCTGCCCTCTGTAAGTCCCTTTAGAACAATTGACATGGCATCGCCGCCCTGTGCTGAAAGAAAATTTGGTGCCTTATGATACTTTTGCACATATTCCCGTAAGAAATTCTGATTACCACCGGAAAGATCCTCGGTATAGTATGGCACGACGAAAAAGGCCCCTTCCATGACCCTGGTAAGATTTTGTAACCGAGCTGGATTGTACCAAAGGGCAGTCCCAATCGGAGTTATTTTCTGGCGAAAATCGCTCGATAGTGAGGAAAAGAGCTGTGCAGCGTCATCAAGTTTTCCAGCATAAAATACACCATCGGCACCGCTGCTCTCAATCCTCTTGCCAGCTTCAATCAAAGCAGCTCCTCCTCCATTGACAACTTCACTCAATGGAACAGAAAAACCAGCACTCTGGGCGTACTGCCGAAATGTCTGCCCGATCTCCAGACCTAGCTCGTTGTTTGGATATACGACGGCAATTGAGTGTAAGCCCTTAGACTGCAAGGCCCTCAGCAGAGAACGTACCTGGCTAGATGGCGTAATGCCCAACCTGAAAACCCCGCCACCCATTTCTGAGGATTCATTTTTCGAAAAATGAATTATTGGGACATCGAGGGATCTTACACGACTTATTAACTGGCTTTCATCCAATACAGGTCCCAGGACAGCATCCATCCCAACAGTGTTAATTGCTGCTGTTAATTCCTGGTCGGCAGCAGCTGGATTGTTAGTATCAATGTACGTTATGGTTAAAGGCTGCCCAACTCTTGCGCGATCCGCTATTATCTCGATCCCCTCTTTTGTGCTTTCGCCCAAAAGTTTATATCTTCCAGAAAGTGGCAACAACGCGACAATACGCAGTTCGGCACCTACACCGCCTTTTGCCTGACCCACAACATCAACTGGGATATCTCCGCGTCGCGACTGCAATTCTGCTTTAGCTAGTGCTACTACCAACGCCGCTTTATTCCACTTTTCGATGTATACCTCAAGTTCTCTGTCAGTCGCGCTGGAGATAACTCTAGCCAGCGCCTGTTTCGCTTCAGAAATAAACCGCTCAGATGTCGCCCCCCGCTCTAAACATGCGTTTAACCAAGCGACTCCCTGATCCGTGTCTCCCTTTTCCGCATACAATATCCCTAACATCAAGGCGGATGGACCACGCACGTCCGAGGCCTTGAGTCCCTCAGATTTAAAATATTCACTTAAAAGCTTCAGACCTTTTTCGAATTTATATTGATACCCGTAGACGGCCGCCCACCTCAACGCCAGAGCCTCGATCATAGCCCCCTTTAATCCTTTTTCCTGGGCAAGTTGGTAGTGCTCCAAGGCTCTCTCCGTGTTTCCAGCTAGAAATTGCTCGTCGCCTCGCACTATTTCGTCACTTGATATATCTGCTCCATAAATATCAGCCCCAACCTCCCATAGAACAAAGTGTGAAATTCTCCGCGTTTCCTCCACTCCGCTAAATATCCCACCGGCATTTCTTGGAAGTGAGGAGCAGGAACTTAGAATAATCACTAAAAGGGCAGATATCAGAACTCGTACCATCATTTTTCAGTATGCTAAAGGAGAATATTATTGTTTGCGATAGGATGACGATGGCACACTACTGTTATTAATTACAACTGTAATTTGTCTCACCAACTCAAAGGGATATGCTAAAAATTCTCCTCATATCAGAAGATGAGACAGACCAAAAACGGCTCGTGCTACTTTCAAGCGCAAGAGGCTGCCAAGTCGATGTTTTAGAACCTAAGGACATTCAAAGACTTCCTTTAATCAAAGTACGCCCATACACTATGATTCTAGTTACTGGGGAACTTCCGTGGGAATTTCACGTTGAACTTTCAAAGTCGCTCTGGGATATTCATCCATATGCCTACTACGCTGTTTATACGTTCTCGGCAAAGCCGATCCCCTCGGGCAGACGCCTAGAAACCCTTGGAGCTCGAGTGCTGGGTGAAGACAGTATTGAAGAGGACTTTTTGAATCTTATCGATGAGGCGCTGCCAAAAACGTCATTCGATTCCGATGGGATTATTATTGTTGATCAGATTGAAACCCCATTGAGAATTCTAGAGTCGATTCTTCAAGGACTCCATTTCAGATGCTTTACTACCGGCTCTGGCGAACAAGGCTGGCGACAGATTTATGAAAACCCCTCCAAGTACTTTCTCCTTATTACAGAAATTGCTTCGAGTGACATATCGGGCCAGGAATTAATTAAAAGAGTTCGCGGCTACTGGCCAATACAAAATTTGCCAATACTAGTGTTGAGTGCCCACATTACGCCCCAGTTGTTGGGGGAGTGTTTAATTGAAGGAGCAAGTGGATTTATTGTGAAACCCCCTAAACGAGAATTAATAGTTGGCGAACTAGGACGGGCAAGAAGCATTATAAGCGGCTTAGCCGACGCCCGACTGGTGGCATATGAAGAACGTGAACTCTTTCGCCAATTGATGGCGGAAAAAGGCTTCGAGGTATAGATGGTCAACGATCCCTCCCCCCTTCTTCCTCAATCTTTCACCAACATCACCAAATTATTCAGATCTGTTGAAAAAACCTGGCGAGACAACTTCCTCGCACTAGCGTTCTATAGCTTAATTATCGGATGCTTTACGATCATTCCGATGTGGTATTGCAATTCACTGGTATTTTCGTATCTTACCGAAGCCGAAGAAACAGGAAAGGTGCCTTCCCACTTTTTAGGCCGGCTTTTAATTCTTAGCGAGGTCGGAACCCTCGTCACCTTTTACCCCGCTATTTTGCTCTGTAACTTCTTTGCGCTGTGGCAATTAGAACAAGACCCAGAAACGACGAGCGCTCTCTCAGAACCTCTTAAAACATTAATTAAAAAATCATCTTCAGGATTAATCCTACTAGGCTCCGGATGGATGCAAGCAATCATCAAGGGTTCAAATCAAATATTTCTGTTCGTAATTTTCTTATGTATCAGCGGATTTTTAAGCGGAAAATACCAGTCCGAATCCCTCGATATTTCCCTGATCGTCCTTAATTCGGCATGGCTTTCGCTGCTACTGCTTAAGCTCTCGACATTAATGGCACTTCCATGGTTTGCACTTGGCTCAAAATCGGTCGAGCTCAAACGCAACAAAGTACAAGTTAAAGCCGGCGCTACATGGCTAATCCTGTTTAGCTGGACTGCGGCATTATCATTAAATTTGTTATTACGCGGATATCTTCAGTTCGATCAAAAGCCTCCTTTTGAAATGCCCCATCTCGCGTACCAATTACTTATCCAGTCGATCAATTTCTATATCCCACAACCGTTTTTGTGGTTTATTGCTGTAACAGTACGCGAATATGCCGTCTTAACGCCCCGTGTTGAGGAGGTTGGCTGAGATCTCTTCGTCCAAAGTTACCTTCTCTCACTGAGACATAGAGTACCACGTCTCAGTCGCGAAATTAACTCTGTCCTCGACCTCAACCAACTTGGTGACGCGTACTTCTATTATCTTGACTAGGCTAGTAACGCTTGTGCGTTAAGCAAAAATATCCTTTAAGTGGTCAAAGAACCCCTTCTGGTGATCTCCGATGGCCTCATCACCTGATGTCCCCGAATCACCGCCATCTGCCTGGGCACGCCCGCGGGTCTCTTTCACATCAAGATCGCTCAACTTCTCAAGCAGTAACTTTCGCTCCTCGGATACCCTTTGCGGTACGTCAATAAATACCCGCGTATGCTGATCTCCGCGCCTCGTGGTTCCTAAAACCTGAATACCCCGATTTCGCATTCTGAACACCTTACCGGACTGAGTTCCTGCAGGTACTTTCATAATAACGCTTCCATCAAGTGTGGGGACTGAGACCTCACCACCCAGGACCGCAGTTGAGTAACTTATGCCAATTTCACAAACGACCTCGCTTTCTTGTCGCTGAAAAACCGGGTGGTCTTTAATATTCACCCTAACATAAAGGTCCCCATTCGGCGCACCCTGAAGCCCTGCTTCACCCTGATCGCGAACTCGAAGGCGCTGCCCAGAATCAATTCCCGGCGGCACTTTCACATCGATCTTAACATTTTTTCCAACAAGACCTCGTCCAGAACACCCACCACAGGGATTCGCTATGATCTTTCCAGCCCCCCCGCAGCGACCACAGGGTCGGCTCATTGTGAAAAATCCTTGCTGGATTCTCACCTGTCCCGCTCCGCCACAATCGGGACACGTTTGAGGAGAAGTTCCCTTCTGTGCCCCTGATCCATTGCATTCTTCGCACGCAGACGGCCTGCTTACTGTAATTTCTTTTTGAATACCGAAAGCCGCTTCCTCAAAAGAAAGCTCAACATCATATAATAGATCACGTCCAGCTTTACCGGACGAAGAACGTGTTCGCCCGCCTCCTCCGCCCCCAAAGAACGAGGAAAAAATATCCCCGAACATATCTTCGAACGATGAAGCATCAAAGCCCTGAAATCCGCCTGAGCCACCCTGTGTGAAGGCGTCATGCCCGAACTGATCATATCGCGACCGCTTTTCAGTATCACTTAAGACAGCGTACGCTTCTGAAAGTTCTTTAAACTTTTCTTCGGCAACCTTATCGCCAGGGTTTTTGTCAGGGTGATACTTAAGGGCCTTTTTTCGGTATGCCTTCTTGAGGTCAGCCGCTACCACATCCTTCGTAACACCTAAAATATCGTAATAGTCTCTACTCGCCACACCCCAACCATGAAGAAAAGTTCGTAATACATGTTATAAAAGATGAATCTGCCGCGACCTGCCCTAACTTTCCTTGTGATCGCCCCCGAGTACCAGTAGAGGTAAGAGTCTCTCCAGGTTGTTCAAGGTCGAGAAAAAAAGTTTTTTTTGCGGAGAGAGGTACAGTAGTACCTCTCAAAACGCAAAATAAGGCTTTTGACGAAGAGATTGGACAACCTGGTGCGCTTTACCGCACTTCCTCGAAGTCCGCCTCAACTACATCATCTCCATCCGCACTCCCCTTGGTATGGGAAGACGCACCTGCATTTCCTGCTGACGCTTCTGGTCCGCCTTCGGCCGAAGTGGTAGTCTTGTAAATCTGCTCAGAAAGCTTGTGTGAAGCAGCCGAAAGCAATTCGTACTTCGCCTTGAGGACCCCAATATCATCACTCTCCATCGCATCCTTCCCTTCCTTGATAGCCTTTTCAACAGCTGCTATCTCTGCGGGTGGAAGTTTCGATCCGATATCAGCCATACTTTTCTCAGCACCATAGATCAAGGAATCGAGCTGATTTCGTGCTTCTACTACTTCCTTACGCTTACGATCCTCCTCTTCATGAGACTCTGCTTCCTGAATCATGGCGTGGATCTCTTCGTCGGACAGACCCGAACTAGCGGTAATTCTAATTGACTGTTCTTTTCCCGTACCCAGATCTTTCGCTGAGACGTGGACAATACCGTTGCTATCGATATCAAACGTCACTTCTACTTGGGGAACCCCACGAGGAGCTGGAGGCAAACCTGACAACTCAAAGCGTCCCAACGTCTTGTTGTTTGATGCAAATTCCCGTTCGCCTTGAAGTACATGTATCGATACGGCAGGTTGATTATCAGCTGCTGTTGAAAACACTTGCGACTTCTTCGCCGGAATTGTTGTGTTCTTATCAATCAGTTTAGTAAAAACCCCACCATACGTCTCAATACCAAGACTCAACGGTGTAACATCCAGAAGCAGAACGTCCTTTACATCCCCCTGAAGAACTCCCCCTTGAATTGCCGCACCGACCGCGACCGACTCATCCGGGTTAACCCCCTTGGATGGCTCTTTACCAAAAATCTTCTTTACGCGTTCCTGAACCGCTGGCATCCTCGTCATACCACCGACCAAGATTACCTCATTAATCTCACTAACGGACAGCCCGGCATCAGAAATTGCAGTGCGACACGGTGCTTCGAGACGATCAAGCAACTCCGCGCAGAGCTGCTCCAACCTTGACCGCGACAATCTAATATTAAGATGCTTCGGCCCTGAAGCATCCGCTGTTATAAACGGTAGGTTCACTTCGGTTTCTAAAGATGACGAAAGCTCATGTTTAGCCTTTTCAGCGGCTTCCTTGAGCCTCTGTAACGCCAAGGTGTCGGACTTTAAATCGATACCCTGATCCTTCTTGAATTCAGCTGCAAGGAACTCAACGATAACATGGTCAAAATCCTCTCCCCCAAGGTAGGTATCCCCATTAGTCGACTTAACCTCGAATACCCCATCTCCTAATTCGAGAACCGAGATATCGAACGTTCCTCCACCAAGATCAAAGACGGCAATTACCTTATCACCGGACTTATCAACTCCGTAAGCAAGTGCAGCCGCTGTAGGTTCGTTAATTATTCTCTGAACATTCAGGCCTGCAATTTTTCCGGCGTCCTTGGTTGCCTGTCGCTGAGCATCGTCAAAGTAGGCTGGGACTGTAATAACCGCGTCAGTAACTACCTCGCCGAGGTAATCTTCAGCAGTCTGCTTCATCTTCATTAAAATCATGGCTGACACTTCTTGCGGGCTCTTTCGCTCCCCTGCCAGCATAACCCATGCATCGTTATTATCAGCTGCGGTCATCTCATAAGGCAGCACGTGCTGCGCCTTACTTACCTCTGGACTATCAAACTTACGTCCAATCAACCGCTTTACAGCGAAGATTGTATTCTTAGGATTCGTAACGCCCTGGCGCTTTGCTATCTGACCCACCAGACGCTCACCAGAACTGTTAACCCCAACAACCGACGGAGTCGTACGCGCACCTTCGCTATTGGCGATAACCGTAGGAGTCCCTCCTTCGACCACCGCTACACAAGAGTTCGTTGTTCCTAAATCAATCCCAATAATCTTTCCCATGAATTTTCCTTCCTTCTGGTTCTTCCCAAATCCATCCTGCTGATGCCCCCACCTGCAGCCCTCAACTTATTCTAAGCCCAAAAAAGCCTATGGGGAGGGGATAAGCATACTTTTACTAAATTTCAACAATTGCCACATTTTTTTTGCCCGATAACTACTAAAGGCATTGCCCACATCATGCGCGAAGGGTGTGTTTACAGCCGCTAAAGTGCTGAAGATTGCCGAAAATAAATTCTTCAAGCTCCCAACGTTGGTACTTCAAGAAAGTCCGAAAATCTGATTTTTTCGTGAAAGATAAAGATCAAGAGAGTTCGCGATGACAATGATGCTCTGGCTGGTGAATACTCCGAGCCGGACTCAGAGGCCTACCCGACAGGATCCTGAGCAGACTCCTTTACAACAACAACTTCTGCTGGTCGAAGCAACTTGTCCTTATAGAAAAAGGCTTTTTTGTACTCAACAGCGACCGTTCCCGGGGAATACTCATCACTCTCCACAGTGCTTAAAGCCGCATGCAAGGCCGGATCAAACGGCCTCCCGAGTGCCGACTCACCCTTAATACCCCACCGTTCCAAAACATCCAGAAAGTTCTTTTGGATCATGACGATCCCCTCTCGAAAAGACGATGTTTCGGAACTATCGGAGGCAGCCAAGGCATAGTCAAACGTATCCAAGACCGTCAGCAACTCGGCAATAATTGCCTGCCCCTGATACTTTAGGAGCTCAGCTCGTTGCTTAGCCACGTTTTTCTTGAAATTATCAAAATCCGCCAGAAGGCGTAACTGACGATCCGTGGCCTCTGCCAACTGGCGCTCAAGCCGACTAATTGTTCGGTCCCGCTCCATTATTTCAGGAGAGACATCGATCGAATCCTCAATAGTTGACACTGTCTCCTCCGGTACAGATCTATCCTCCTCTGCGCCAAACTCAATGTCCAACGATTCACCTTGTGATTCAATGCTCACAGAATCATCGCCAGCCCCTTGTCCGGCAACGACGTTATTTTCCAAATCTTGCGCTGAGAAAGTCTCATCACCTGGTAACGTATTCACTCCAATCCCTCCAAAAACTTGATCCGCTGAACACTCTAAGAGTAATAAACCCTCTATAATTTTATTTCAACTGGTCCGACTCTGATGCATTTATGAAATCCCCCCCTATCTCTACCTTTGGACTGATCATTGGCTCATTCGAATGGGGCGAAAAAGATAAAATTATCCGAATATTAGGCACAAAAACCGGTAAAATAGGGGCAATCGCAAAAAGGTGTCGAGGCCTTAATATGGCATCAAATACTTCGCAAAAGAAATATTTATCGAAGGGCACCTTCGTTCGACAGCCTGAGCTCTTTGACCACGGGGACTTCTTTCTTTCGTCCGGACGAGGTTCCTCCTCTGCCTCTTCAATCCCCGCGCCGTCACCAGGCGGGCTCTATACGCTGCAATCTGAGACAACCCTAAATTCGCCGTTTCTACTTTCAGATTCCATAGCAAAACTAATTCTTGCATCGTTTATAGCCGAAACCCTGGACGCTCTAACGACGGACAATCACGAGGAAGACGGCAGCTACGTAGCACCTGCGCTTGAGGCGCTCCAGCGGTTATCCGAAACCACTTCTGTGAACGAGACACTAAAGGTGGCATTCGAGAGTGCCTTACGGCTCCTTGCTATCAGCGGCTTTGGAATTCCGGCTGTCTTACATGCCACCTCCGACACTCTAGGGAGCCACAATTTGACCGCCATTACTCCCAATAAAAGAAATCTGCGGGCAATCATGTATCATATTTCAGAAATTCGAGGATTCGGGCTCGAGAGCGCCTCCTCCGTCGAGCTTCTACTCTCAAAGCTATAACGACGCACCGCTCCGCTTACAGCCGTCTTCCTTTACCTGAGCCTGGCAGTACATCCTGAAGCTGCTCCTGCATCTGCATCCTCCGGCTCCCCAAAAGAGCACTTTGTTTAAGCTCATAACCGTACTCTAACAACGAGTTCACTAATACGGTCTGAAGGAAATATGCCGCAATTACCACTATCATCGGGGCCAAATCTATCTGCCCAAACACCGTCTTAAAGTACTTCCTTGGCAGTCGATACAGACTCTCAGCAACGGTATGAATGTAATTGACAAGTGGATGATATGGGTCTAATCGAAGCCACGATAAGACCACGGAGATGAACACTAACAGCAGCACTAGGTTAAGGACCATTGAAAGTACCTGCCCCAGACCCATTAGTAAATTACCGAAAAGTATCATGTAGTTAGCTCCTTTAAAGACTCATCTGTGCCAGTGAGCGTTATACTAACCTGAGTTCGACGTAAGAACAAAGGTAAATGGCTGAAATTACTTTAGACACGAGGGGCGTGCAGTGATATAAAAGCGCAGGCGCTGAAGCTTGCTACGTCGAGCATTTT
>JBIIDM010000135.1:0-9561 GCA_044238365.1 Bdellovibrionota bacterium
GGGTGAGCTGACATTAAAAAAAGCTACAATAGTGCGCGCAAACATTTTAAAAATATTGCTGTACTCTTTTGTATTTATTGAGAATTTTTTGACTCCGGGAACAGCTGGTTCTATGCATCATATCAGTCACTTGACGATGAGACTAGGAACGTCCCTGAGCGGATATCGTATTTAACTTCTTGTAAGGACGCCCATGAGTTGGCTCAATAGAATTAAGGCTCCAAAACCTGAGGCAGGGCTTTCTTCTCAAAATAGAATGCCAGATGACACTTGGACGAAGTGCCCTCAGTGCAATGCCATTTTGTTTACCCGTGAATTAAGAGATTGTTCGGGGGTTTGCATGAAATGCGGTCATCACTTTCGCCTTTCAGCTGTAGAGCGAATCGGAATCCTTGCCGACCCTAATTCATTTCTCGAGTTTGAGGGTAATTTGAAGCCGGGGGACCCTCTGAAGGCGAAGGATACGAAGCGCTACCCTGATCATATCCGGGATGCTGCCAGAAAAAGCAAATCGTCCGAAGCTGTGCTCGTTGGGCGTGCGGAGCTTATCGGAAAGCCGATTATGCTCGGGGTTTTTGACTTTGGGTTTATGGGCGGAAGTATGGGTTCGGTAGTCGGCGAGCGACTTGCGAGGATTGCAGAGCGTGCTTTGGCAGAACGTGTGCCACTGATAATTGTAACTGCATCCGGAGGAGCTCGGATGCAGGAGGGGATTCTTTCTTTGATGCAGATGGCAAAGGTGTCTGTAGCCCTATCCAGACTTGGCGCTGAGAAGCTCCCATACATATCGGTTCTGACCTATCCGACTACAGGCGGGGTAGCGGCATCTTTCGCCATGCAGGGCGATGTTATTATCGCTGAGCCCCAGGCCTTAATTGGATTTGCCGGGCCCAGGGTAATTCAACAGACCATAAGACAGCAGTTACCGCCTGGCTTTCAGCGCTCAGAGTTTTTACTAGCACATGGAATGATCGACCGGATTGTTGAGCGAGATCAGATGAGAAGTGAATTAGCTTTAATTTTAAAGAATTTCGGGTTCTAGTTCTTCAAAAAATTATCTATAGTGAGATGGTAGGTACAAATGTTCGTCTGATTGTGGATTGTTATTATGTGGCTAATGCGGGGGTTGGGGCAGATCTTGGAGGGGGCTACTATTCGGATCTTCCAAGTGATCGGGGTTTTGCTTTCCGGAGGTATTCTGTTGTCGATTAGTAGGGCGTATTGCAATGGGTGCTTGGCACTACTGTTAGGTTTAGTACTAATATTCGGTTGTAGCACGCCAGTATGGTCGCAGCCCCAAGGCACTATCGAGCTCTTTCAGGAAGACTTGAGTGCTCAAATAGAACAGAGGGAAGCTCTCAAGAAGAAATACCTGAATTCCTACGTGCCATCTGACGCAACCGATATGAAAGTTCGGGGGAATGCCGTCGAGTTCTCTCAAGACGGGAAAACGCTAAAACTCAGGGATAAGGTTGTCGCATCCTCCAGTAATTTTGCTATTCAGGCGGATGAGGGGGAGGTAGACATCGAGAAGCAGGAAGGAACCTTTAGTGGTGAGGTGTTCCTTAGTCACCCCGACTTTTCAATCAGCTGTAGTAAGGCATATCTCAATGTCCCATATGAGGTTGGAGTATTTAATGATGCGAAGTTTCGTATTGAAGAGCTAGAGTTCAACGCTAATGCCTCTTCGTTGATAAAGTACTCAGAGCTTGGGTATCGCCTATACGACTCCTCAGTCACAACCTGTGATCCCGATGTAGCGCCTTCTCCGTGGAGCATCGCAAGTGATACTCTCGACATTACTGAGGACGGGTATGCCAATTTGTACTGGGCATCGCTGTCGTTTTACAATGTTCCGGTGCTTTATTCACCTTATATCGGATTTCCCGTCCGACAGGAAAAGAGTTCTGGTCTGCTCATGCCGTCAATAGGATATGGGAGTCAAAACGGTGTCCAGGTCTGGTTGCCATTCCACGTAGTGCTTGACGACGCAACGGACCTGACTCTCACCCCATTTATTGCTTCGGGGACTCGCCAGGGCGCCGAGTTCGAATTTCGGAAGGCCTTTTCTCTTCAGCACAATCTTATAAGTCGTTGGGTCTTCTCTGATGAATCTTTGAGGAACGGCGAATTGCGGGGGTTGCTTTCAAGGGCGGATGGGGTTTTGCCGTTTAAAGAGAAACGCGCGGGAGGATTTTACAAGCACGAATGGAGTTCTGATCGCGAGGCCACAGTACCTGCGAGTGTTATGGCTGATATACACTACGTCAATGACGATCTGATGCTAAGAGAGTTAGAAGACCCGGACATTGGGTTTCGCAATGCTCCATTTTTGACCTCGCGAATTATCGGAAATACTTCGCTTGGGTCGATTGGGTCAGCCGAGCTCTTGGGGGAATGGAATCAAGCAATTGACCAGAATTATCAAGCTACCGATGACGCAATGCTTCAAAGGCTTCCAGAAGCGAATGTTAGATTGTCGGAGCGCTGGCGTCCATTTGGTTTTAACCCCTATGGGTTGCAATTGGCTACTCAGGCGAACATTTCCTATACAGACTTTTACCGGGAAACAGGTGTTGCAGGACAGCGTGTGAACATCAATCCTGGGATAGCAGTGCCGTTTCACTATGAAAGCTTCTTTCAGGGAGATGTTGGAGTTTCTTACTTCGATACTAGTTACAATCTGTCACAAGTCGAGGGAGCCTTAGCTTCTGATGGCACGCAACTTCAGGATTCGTCCAGTAGGCAGACTTATGTTGCTTCAGCAAATATATCTACAATACTTGAGCAGGTATATGATGTGGATCAAGGTAGCTGGCTTTCCACCCTGACAGGGCTAGGGGTTGCTAATTATGAGCAGGAGCTGAAGAAGGTAAAACATGAAATAGAGCCGTTTATACGCTATAGCTTTGCGCCGGACAAATACCAAGGTGACCTTCCGATCTTCGATGCACTGGACCGAATTCGAAATCGAAGTTTCGTTACTTACGGATTCAAAAATCGATGGATCGGTAAGGTCGAGTCGATTCGATCATACCGTTCTGAGATTGAGGAGGTTACCCCGACCGTTGAAGACCTCCCAGAGTTGGGGTTAGTTGATTCTGTCGCCAATCTGGAATTTCCGAGAGACTCGCTCGTGGGGAATCAGCTCAATATCCTACGCAGTGGAGCATTGAATAGTCTTGGTTACCTTACTGTGTTACAAGGGTATGATTTTATTGAGGCGAATGAGAACCAAGATCCTCTACGAGACCCATTCTCCGATGTCTATGTAGATATTGGATTTACGCCTAACAGTGTTTTTGCTTTGAATACGACCACGAACTATAACCCCAAGGACGGGTCGATATCGTCATGGACCACTGGTTTGAGTCTCCGAGATGATCGAGGAGATGCGGTTGGTTTGCGCTATTCTTTGGTAAGTCCGAAGGTCCTTGTTGATAACGTAGTAACTGATGGTGTTGATATCAGTAACATAGATGGTCAATTGGAGTTTGTGCTTACTGAAAGGATGAAGTTGGGATACTATGCGCGGTATGATCAGACAGCGTCGTCATTTATCGATCAAATTATCGGTCTCCGACTGGCAAATGGATGCAAATGTTGGTCGGTGGATTTTGGTTACAGCGATCGAACAAACCCTGACAGACAGCAGGTGTTAATGAGAGTTAACCTGAATGGATTGGGTCGCCTCCAGCAAGGAGTGTTATATAATTCTATTCGAGAAAGCCTGCGATCGTTTCAGTAGTGGTGTTATGAGAGGTATGTGTCTATGACTGTCCTATTGTTAGGGGGAAGTGGTCAACTTGGAAGGGAGCTTATTAAACGTTCTTCTGAGTGCCGCTATAAAATTCTTTCGCCTGTTTCATCGGAGCTTGATATATCAAATTCGGCTCACATTTTACGACTTGTTCGGGCGGTACGGCCGGTTTGTATTATTAACGCAGCGGCGTATACAGCCGTTGATAATGCTGAGACCGAGCCAGAAAGGGCGTTTGCTGTAAATAGCACGGGCGTTGGATTCATTGCCGAAGCGGCCCGAGAGGTCGAGGCTCGGTTGATACACATCTCGACGGATTATGTTTTTTCAGGGGATGTAATCAACGACCTTGGCGAGCAGCGTGCCTACGAGGAGAACGATCCAGTAAGTCCTATTTCTGTCTACGGGAAATCGAAACGAGCTGGTGAGATGTGTTGCCTGGAACGATGGCCTCAGGGCTCTCTGGTGGTGAGAACTTCCTCACTTTTTGGAGGGAAAGGGCCAAACTTTGTTCTTACGATGCTTAAGCTTTTTGAGCGGGATGGGGATGTCAAGGTGGTGGATAATCAATTTATGTCACCTACCTGGGCTGGATGGCTGGCCCACGCCGTTTTGCAATTGGTTGATAAGCCTGATGTCGGTGTCATGCACGCTTCTTGTGCGGGCGCCATATCGTGGTTTGAGTTTGCGCAGGCGATATTTGCAGTTGCCAGTGAACTGAAAAAGGGATCCGGATTGCCATTTCAAGCTCGCCTATTGCCCACTACAGCGGATTCGTACAAAAGGCCGGCGCCGCGTCCTATGTATTCGGTGCTTAATTGTTCAAAGTTAGCCCGATGTATCGGAGAAGATCCGATGCCCTGGCAGAAGGCTTTGATGATGTATCTTAAGGAAGTTGTGCCTTCTTAACAGTTGCCCAATGTGCTTCTACTCGTCTTGGCGAGCTTGTGGTGATGTTCATACATAAAATTAATACTGCATTATCTGTTAGAAACGCTATAATTACTGAGTTGTGCAGCATTCAATATAGCCCATGCTGGCATGCGACTGTGTCTTCACTTTAGAAACTTGAGTTCGACGTAAGAACAAAGGTTAGAAATATTACGGTAAAGGTATGTCAAACAAACCAAGCAGAACCGCACTTATAACAGGCGTTACAGGGCAGGATGGTTCCTACCTTGCGGAGTTTTTGCTCAGTAAAGGGTATCGGGTAGTCGGAATGGTACGGCGAAGCTCGAATGAGCGGTTTGAGCGAATTTCTCACCTTCTTGATAAAATCGACATAGTTCAGGGAGATCTTTTGGATCCCTTTTCATTGGTGACAATTCTTAAAAAATATTCTCCTCAGGAGGTGTATAATTTAGCAGCACAGAGTTTTGTGCCGACTAGTTGGGAGCAACCGGTATTGACCTCTGAATATACAGCTATCGGTGTTACACGTTTACTGGAGGCAATAAGGTACTATGATCCAACTATAAGATTCTATCAGGCATCAAGCAGTGAAATGTTCGGGAAGGTTCGTGAGACCCCACAAACTGAAGACACACCCTTTTACCCACGTTCGCCTTATGGTGTGGCCAAGGCGTACGGACACTATATTACCGTTAATTACCGCGAGAGTTACAAAATGTTCGCAGTCTCCGGTATTCTGTTTAACCATGAGAGCCCCAGACGAGGGTTGGAGTTTGTAACCCGGAAGGTTACTGATGGTGTAGCTCGAATCAAGTTAGGTTTGGCTAAAGACTTGCAGTTGGGGAATCTGGATGCACGGCGAGACTGGGGATTTGCCGGGGATTACGTCCGTGCAATGTGGTTAATGCTACAGCAAGATAAGGCAGAAGATTACGTTATCGCGACGGGTTTTACCTGGAGTGTTCGCGAGCTTGTAGAAATTGCGTTTGCCCATGCACATCTTGATTGGCAAGAGTATGTAAAGCTGAATCCGGCATTTGTTCGCCCAGCTGAGGTTGACTTGCTGATTGGAAATGCGGATAAGGCAAATCGTGTACTGGGATGGAAGCCCGAAGTAAGTTTCAAGCAGATGATAGGACAGATGGTTGATGCTGATTTGGAAAGGTTAATTAAGAGGGTATGAGAGCATTAGTAACCGGGGCGTGTGGATTTGTGGGCCCCCATCTTGTAAGACACCTGCACTCCATGGGCGATGAGGTAGCTGGTACATATCGAAATGCGAGAAACGCAAAACCAGCTAACTCATACGTATTGGACCTCTATGATCGGAATGCCGTCGGGGCCATGGTTAGGGAGTTTAAACCAGATGTGGTCTATCACCTCGCCGGAATGTCATTTGTCCCGGAAGCAAACAGTAACTTCCCCAAGGCCCTTGAGTTGAATGTTGGGGTGACGGAAGTGCTTCTGAGTGTTTGTACAGAGGAAGCTCCAGCGGTGAAACTCGTATATGTTAGTTCGGGAGAGGTCTATGGACGGGTAGCCGACACTCTTCCCTTCGTTGAAACCATGCCAGTAGATCCCGCTAATTACTATAGCCTGACCAAAGCAATGGCGGAGATGCTGGTATGGAATTATCGACACAAGCTATCATCTGTTATAGCGAGACCATTTAATCACATAGGTCCTGGGCAGGATGTGCGGTTTGTTACCAGTACTTTTGCCAACCAATTGGCGCAGATTGCACACGGCCTGCAGGAGCCAGTTATTAGAGTCGGAAATCTTGATGCTGAACGTGATTTTACGGATGTATCTGATGTCGTGCGTGGCTATCGACTAGCTGCACTCAAGGGTAGAGGAGTGTATAATTTCTGTAGTAGCACGCCTGTTGCCATAAAACGAATTCTGCACGAACTTATAGCAGCAGCCCAGATCAAAGTTACGATCCAACAGGATCTCGAAAGAATGAGGCCATCGGAGAATCCGGTTGTGTACGGTTCCTTCGACAGAGCTTTGCAGGACCTGGAGTGGAAGCCTCTGGTTTCACTGAAGGAGAGTCTGAAGGGCGTCTATGACTATTGGTATGAAGAGGTGGGAAGGTTAAAGGCGAACCAATAGTATTTTATTTAGTGGCACCATCGAGGAATGGGTTTTATGACGATGAAGGGATTTACATTAGTTGAGGTACTCTTTGTTACTGCATTGATTGGTGTATTGGCGGTCCTTGCATTGCAGAATTATTTTGGATGGCGAAACGAAGCTTATGAAAAGGACGTATTATCGATTCACGTCGAAGCGACGGCAGAATAATCTGACCAGCGAGGCGGGTCCATGCAGGTAGAACTTCGCTCTATGCCGCAGCAGTTAGACTTGGTAATTCCGGCGCTTGAGGGGTTTAAACGGTTTATTGGTGCCTGGATTGTTGATACCTCTGAGGGGATAGTAGTCGTTGACCCAGGTCCTTATTCAACAATACCGATTCTTATTGATGCACTCGAAACTAATGGGGTAGAAAAGTTAGCCGCATTATTGCTTACTCATATTCACATTGATCATGCCGGAGGTGTCGCCGCTCTTCTGGAAAAGTTTCGCGGGACTCCCGTTATAGTGCATTCTAGGGTTCATAAACACTTGGCAGATCCAACTGAACTAACGCGTGGCTCGCTAAAGGTATTAGGCCAGGCGTTAATGGATGCATACGGTCCAATAGGTCCGGTGCCGTCAGAGCTATTAGTTGCTGCGGAGACAAGTATTTGGGGGGCGATTCCCACGCCCGGTCACTCTAGTGACCATGTGTCGTATGCAATTGGCGATACAATTTTTGTGGGCGAGGCTTTGGGGAATACGAGCCCGGATTCTTCGCAGTTTTATCTCAGACCAGCGACGCCACCGCGGTTTTTTTATGACATCTACGCTAATTCTATTAGGGCCATAGAGGTGAAGGTTGCGACTCAGCAGACTGTAAGATATTGCTTCGGCCATTTTGGAATGCGAGAGGAGGACGTGGGGCAGGCTATGCGCTTGCCACAGATGTCTTTAAATCAGATCGGATTATGGGTTGATACTGTTCGTTCACATGCCGAAGAGTCGATTGAGGTAATTGTGGAGCGGTTACTTGAAGTCGATGAATGCTTCGCTCCTTTTAAGACGCTTTTGTCGGATATGCAGTCCCGGGAGATGATTTTTGTGAGGAATTCCATTCGTGGGATATTGGGTGGTGGGTAAATCTTACAACCTGAGCTCGTCGACGTAAGAGCTGCGGTAAATGGCTGACTACTTTGTTCTTCATGATATAAAATGCTCGATGTAGCATGCTACGCCTGCGTTTTTATATCACTCGCGCCTCGTGTTTAAAGCAATTTCAACCATTTACCTTTGTTCTTACGTCGAACTCAGGTTATCCGATTCGCTTTACACCGCACTTTTATACCACTTGCGGATCCTGGCCCATGGTACCCCGTTGCATCACGAGTGAAATCATCTCAGATAAACCAATTGCTTCGACTGATTCAGATATCGGATATCTTTCAGCACCGGGATATACTACAAAGGCCCTGCGAGGTTGAATGTCTTCAATGGCGCTGTAGAATCCTTTCGTAGGCACTGGTGCTAGGCTTCGTTTTACCTCGACTACCCAGGTGCCAATTTTTTTTCCAAACTCTATAACAAGATCGACTTCGGCACCGGCTGTAGTTCGATAGAAGGAAGCTTGAGTCAGGGGCGGTATAAGAGAAAGAATGTTCTCTAGCACTAGGCCCTCCCAACTCGCACCAATGATGGGATGGCCCAGTAACTCATCATAGTCATTTATGTTAAGCAGTGTATGCAACAATCCACTGTCTCTCAGGTAAATCTTGGGGGATTTGACAAGCCTCTTGTGACCATTGTTCGAATAGGGCGGAAGTTTTCGGATAAGCAAGAGATCGATGAGCAGATCTATGTAGCTGCTAACCGTGGGCGACGATACTCCAAGACTTGATGCTAACTTTGAAGCATTCAATGTGCTTCCCTGCAGGTTTGCGAGCATCATCCATAACCTGCGTAGAGTTGTTGCTGGTATGCGCGGTCCGAACTGAGGAACATCTCGCTCAAGATAGGTTCTAATAAAACTTTGTCGAAAGGCGACACTGTCGATGTCGGTTGCACTAAGGAAACTATCGGGGAAGCCACCTCTAACCCAGAGCATTTCGACATTCGAATTTTCGACTTCCCCACAATTAAGTGTGTTCATCTCAATATATTCAATCCTGCCAGCAAGGCTCTCGCTCGATTGCTTCAGTAAATCAATTGATGCCGAACCCAGGATAAGGAACTGACCAGTGCGTTTTCCTGCTCTTCGTCCCTCATCGATCAAACCACGTAGCGTGTTGAAAATTTCAGGGGCTCTATGGATTTCGTCAAGCACTACCAATCTATCCTGAAAGGTACGAAGATAGAGGTCGGGCGTTTGTAATTTCCGCAGATCAGTAGGACTTTCCAAGTCAAGATACAGCCCCCCACACTTCTCTGATAGCGCTCGCGCTAACGTTGTTTTTCCCACCTGGCGTGGGCCAATCAAGCCCACAGCAGCTTGTCGATTAAGTGCTTCATAAACTAGCGGTTCGACTGTTCTGCAAAGCATGATGCTCGTATATTTAAAATTTAACTTTAAAATTGCAAGGATCATTATCGCTATAACTTTTAGGTAAGGCAAGGCGGATTATGATCCTAAAAAGAGTAGTTTCGCGGTTTAAAGGGGTCCAGATAGCTGAACTTCGTCGAATTTAGTGATTTTTGGTATCACCGTATCGGTGATACTTGATTGCGACCTAACCCGGATTATTCACGAACCCGCACCACCAGAGTGGCTAAGGTACCGAATCTTTCGCCTAAAGATTCGGTACCTTAGCCAC
>JBIIDM010000272.1:0-2631 GCA_044238365.1 Bdellovibrionota bacterium
TTAAAAATATTGCTGTACTCTTTTGTATTTATTGAGAATTTTTTGACTCCGGGAACAGCTGGTTCCTCTCCAGTTTTTAGGATAAGTAATTATTTCTGAGGCATGCCATGAGCCTGCAACTGACATACAGGTACTTTCTCTGTAAAAACCTGATTTCGACGTAATAAATGCGGTAACTGGTTGAAATTATAGTAATCTTCAAAAATAATAAAGTATTAAAGATTACTATAACGACTCGCGAAGGCGAGTCAAAACAAACACATAGCCATCGCCGAGATGTGACTCAAAACCGCATTATTTTTGACGATGGCTATACTTCATTGTTCATGATCTTGTGTCTAAAGCAATTTCAACCATGTACCTTTGTTCTTACGTCTTTTAGGACTTCTTGAAGTGGTATCGGTAACTGTAATCATTTACCGCCTTAGCGGAAAAGCTGCTTGTCTAGAAAATGACCCCTGATAAGCGTTCGCAAGGTCGGTTGAGGTCGAGGAAAGAGGTAGTTTCGCGAATGAGACGTAATACTCCACGCCGTAGCGAGATGAGCTGCCTCTTGACGAATAGATCAGCCAGCCTCGCGAATGTTTACTAGGCAGCTGCCATCTTTATAAATAAAATACCCGTGCTACTCTTCGAATCGAGTAGCTTCGCTCTCCCCACCTTCTTCAATGGCAAAATCGTCGCCTTCACTTCGATCGCGAAAGCCACGTTCTTTTCTCTCAAGTTCTTCTTTAGCTTCTACCGTATACTGAGCGACCGGTCGGGCGTGAAGGCGGGCCACAGGGATTTCCTCTCCTGTTAATTCGCAGATCCCATAGGTACCATCCTCAAATTTGCTCAGAGCATGATCAATCTTCGAGAGCAGTTTTCGCTGGCGAATGCCTAACTTGCTTCGTGACGATTGCGAAATCTCCACTGAAGCCAAGTCCGCTGAGTCTCCAGTCAGCTCGGAAAGCTCCGCTGTCGACTCGCTTTGCACCTCTTCCAGGTGGGTAAGAATCTTTTTTCTCTCAAGAAGCAATATGTCCTTAAGCTCTAGAAGTTCCTCGTCCCTCTTTTTTCCCTTTTTATTAGTTGACATTTTACCTGGTATTCCTCCGATTCAACTTTGAAACTTTCGCAATTGGACTACTGATTTGTCGCGGCGCCCAAAACCACTGCTTCTAGTGACTATAGCGAACCACATAACAACCCGCGGATGCTAGCTAACCCAGTAATCGATACTATAGCTCCAATACTATAGCTTATGGTGCGCGGTCCCTATGCAGGCAAAATCCCGTGTCCCGGTAAATTATGGGCCTAAGCCCTTCAAGAAAGGCTCTGATAGAAATTTGGCCGTCCTTACAGGTCTTCACATAGGTCAAGAGTGTATCACACTTTTTCAGTACGGAAAACTAAAAAATGCGAACGCTGGTTGCGATACGTCTATTGGTTGTGGTGATGCCCAGTAGTTGTGTATGATTTTTTAGACTGAAATTGTTCCCGATTATTTTTTCGAGTAGGTGCGAGGGGAGTATGCATATATTTTTTAAGATTCTCATAGTTATGGTTTTGTCGGTGTTTGGAATGGCTTGCAACAATTCAGATGTTGAGGCAGTTCAGAGCGCACTTAAGGGGGTTCCTCGGAAGGATATAGATAAGGGAAGGTTGGCAATAGGTGCGTTTGCAAACGATAGTCGTTTTGGTTCGCCGTCGAGTCAGTTCCAGGATGTTCAGTCCAACTTGGGGCTTAACCGGGTACGCATCTTATTTAGTTGGAATGAAGGGGTGCAGCCATCGGCCGGGTCTGCACCTAACTTTTCTTTTTATGATTCGATTCTGGAGGGGCTCCCTGCAAATATGCGGGCAATAGTAGTCCTAACAGGCCTGCCTTTGTGGCTTGGAGACGAAGCGCAAGCTCGTGCTAAGTTTGTGGATTCATGGGTTAGGGCTGTTGTGCAACGGTATGGGTCAGATGAACGTATTGAGGGATTTCAGATTTGGAATGAGCCGAATGATCCGAATCGTCAGGACAATGCTATTATTGGATTTATCGGAAGCCCTTCGGTTTATGCTTCTGTGCTGAGTGCGGCCCACCAGGTCGTGAAGAGCATCGCGTCTAACAAGCTTGTAATCAGCGCAGCCACAACGGCGATCAATCAGAATTATCCGGATTCATTGGATTATAATCGAGGCATGAGAGATGCAGGTGCAGAGCAGAGTTGCGATGTATGGGCCATTCATTATTACGGTAGCCAGTATGAGAATGTGTTGCGTAATGGTGGTATTGCTGAGGTATTGAACGGGTTAGGTAGACCCGTTTGGGTTACTGAAAGTGGTGCTCAGGGTGTGGCATCACAACTTGAATATGGTGAGAGGACCTGGCCATTTCTTTTTGATAACCTTCAGGGACTGCAAAGGATTTACATTTATCAGTATACGGAGAACTCTGACCCTGGGGTAACGTACGGTCTTAGAAACCCGAGTTCAAGCCAACCGGTATCCGATCTCTACGTGTGGTTGAGGGATAACTAGCATCTCTGGTGGTGCGGGCTCGTGAATAATCCGGGCTAGGTTGTTAAACCTCGTCAAAAGCCTTGGATCGTGTTTATAGCCATCGTCAAAAATAATGCGGTTTTGAGTCGGATCTCG
>JBIIDM010000136.1:0-9546 GCA_044238365.1 Bdellovibrionota bacterium
TCTTAAGGAGTGACGGCATTTTGGATCCTTCATATTTGTAATTTAGAGCAGCTAACATGAATTCAAATACAGGTCTTCTTTGAATTCGTAGATTCTGTATTACAGTCATAGAACGCTCGATCCACCGTAGGCCCTTCTCGCTCTAACCTTCAAATGAGAGCTTTCGAATACAAACTAACTTGCGAATAGTTCTTTCGGCGTAGTTGTTAGTAGGAGCGAAGAGCTCCGGATGTTCGAGAAACCTGAAAAGTGAATCCCAGTATTTTAGGATTCGCTTCTTAATTCTCTTCGCGTCCCGGATCGTTGGGTCGGCTTGGTCAAGAACATTTCGCAGACGTGTTTTTAAATTGGCGACTCTTTGCTTGTATGATAGGCCATCAATTATATCCCGCTTATGCCAAAAATGGATCAGTTGTCTGAATTTTTCGAGAAACTGCGATGAAAAAGTGAATCCTTCAGGTTATTACATTTTCCAAGAGATAAAAGATCCCTTATCAGATGCGCAAGACAAAATTGTTGCTTCTCACACGCATAGCTGACATATGCTGAGAAGAAATCAGAGTGTATTGCACCTGAGAAAAAAATTGAACCCAATACTTCTTTGAGTACATCAGCACTGCGATACGGACGTAAAACAAAAGCAGCTAGGGACGTAGAACAAAATACCCAGGCCCAGACCAACGCCCCCCTCAACTTCCACCCGGTCTCATCAACATGAATACTCTTCTGAGCGGCAACCGCACTCATAACCTTCTCCGAGAACTACTTGAATCTTGCGAAGAGGCCATATCGAATGCCCGAAAAAGCACAAGGAGCCTGCCTCTCAAAATAGGAAACTGCATTTGATTGACATCCTAGCAAAAGCTCATCTATTCTACTGTCTTTGAAACAGATACGTTCACACTGTCTTGCTTGAATGGGTACAATTTTATGGGTGCGAAAAGGACAATTCCATATCTTCAGAGACTCAAAAATCTAGGTAAGCCGATCGTTGCGATTACCGCTTATGATTTTTCCTTTGCTCGCCTAATAGAAACCACTGAAAGTGAGTCTGAAACATGTTGCGATCTGGTATTGGTTGGAGATTCTCTCTCCGGGGTCATGCAAGGTCAGAAGATAGAACTATACACTGCTCTTGAGGACGTTATTTATCATACTCGGTGCGTTTCAAGAGGCCTTCAAACTCCACTCCTGGTTGCGGACTTACCGTTTATGACCTATCAAGTGAGTGCCAAAAGGGCACTTCTGGCAGCCGGACGCCTGATCCAAGAAGGACATGCAGAGGCGGTAAAACTAGAGGGCGGAAGAGAGATAACCAAGCAAATTGAAAAAATAGTCACTGCCGGTATTCCCGTTATTGCCCACCTAGGCCTTACCCCGCAAACGTTCCATATCATGGGCGGTTACAAGGTTCAGGGTCGCACAGAGAAAGCCGCCGAAAAACTTAAAAAGGACGCTCTGGCAGTTCAGGAAGCCGGGGCCGGCCTGGTCGTGCTCGAAGGAATTCCGGCTGAGCTGGCATCCGAAGTAACCTCATCACTTTCAATTCCAACCATTGGAATAGGAGCGGGAAATGGCTGTGATGGCCAGATTTTAGTTCTGCACGATCTTCTTGGTTTGAACATGAGTGGACACGTTGCCAAATTTGTAAAGCAGTTTGCAAACGCCAAAGCGCTCTGTCAGGATGCGATAGCTCAATATGCTAAGGAGGTACGCTCCCGGGAGTTTCCGGCTCCTGAAAATACGTATAGTGCTTCACAGGGATCCGCCTCAGCATCATCTCCGTCGGCCCCGGCAAGGCCTTCTAAACAACAGTCACTAAAAGCTCAAGGGGAGTAGGTCAGAACTAATGGACCAAAAAGGAAAATCCCCCCCCACCAATGCTCCCATCCGCGTTCTGGCCATGAACCGCAAGGCCCGTTTCGAGTATGAGATACTGGAGACCATTGAAGCTGGCCTCGTACTTACGGGGGCTGAAATCAAGTCAATCAGGGCTGGCAATCTCAATCTGGCAGAAAGTTATATCAGACCCCGAGACGGCGAACTTTTTTTAATTGGGGCACACATCTCGGCATACTCACATTCCGGGCTAAAGGAGTATGACCCTATTCGACCCCGAAAACTCCTTTTAAAAAAGGGCGAAATCCTAAGACTGAAGGCCAAAGTTGAACAAAAGGGCCTTACCATCGTAGCACTGGACGTTCACCTTAAAAGGGGCTACGCCAAGCTTCTGGTGGCACTTGCTCGCGGAAAGTCGGCACCTGACAAACGACGAACTACCCAGGAAAGGGAACAAAAACGTGAAGTAGCACGGGCTATCAAGGGGCAAGAGTAATACCCTGAGCTAAAGATAAGAATATACATTTTTGATTAGAGTAAAAAGGCACCTTGCGCGAAGGGCTTTGGATTGCTATCTATTCAAAGTAAGTTATTCGTAGAATATGCAAAACAATTCTACATCGTGAGTAGCAATATAATCGCGGAGAGCCCCCCTTAAATGCCGAAGCTACGACTGAACTGCCCTTCATGTGGTGCCGAAATTACTTTTTACAGCCCAATATCAGTCTATTTGGCCTGCGCCTCGTGCGGAACAACCGTTGTTAGACATGACCTTGACCTGGAGGTCATGGGCAAAGTTGCCATTCTCGATGATAGCTGGTCCCCCATTCAAATCGGGGTTACCGGGAGCTATTTCGATCTGCGATTCTCAGTAATTGGAAGACTGCGGCGAAAGTGGTCCGATGGCAGCTGGAATGAGTGGTTTCTACTATTCAGCGATGGTAGTGATGGGTGGCTCGCTGATGCCCAGGGGTTCTATTTTGTCTCCAAACCCGTAGCATCGGATGGGTTTGAGCTGGAAGGCCCAAGAAAACCGCTGGATCCGACCGATCCCGCAGACTTATCGGTGGGATATCGCGTAGTAATTGGTGACACTGACTATACGGTAGTCGACCGTAAAGATGCTACTATTATGTTTTGTGAAGGTGAACTCCCCTTTCCCGCCCCCATCGGAGTTTCTTCACGTACGATTGACCTTGGGACGTCCACTAATAATTTTGCCACACTAGAATTTTGGCCGAATGATAATGTCAATGAGAATCGCAGCACTCATGCTCAGCGAACACAGACTACAAGGCACCACTCTCCAAAATACAACCTTGCCATCTACGCAGGCCACATACTTGAGTTTCACGACCTTTCATTTTCAGGACTTAGAGAGATAGATGGCTGGAAAATCCCCTCAACACTATCTTAAATCATTCAACTGCAACCAATGCGGTGCGCCGCAACAGATCCGTGGGTTGGGATTAACTACAACCTATGCCTGTACCTCTTGTGGAACCGTGATCGATATCACGGACGAAAACTACCGAATAATTAGCCAAGCAAACAGCATCCGTCCGGAGTTGCCAATGCAACTCCAAATCGGTTCCCGCTGCAAACTACGAGATATAGAGTTCGAGATTATAGGGTATATGGAACGAAAGGACTCTACCAGACAGTACTGCTGGGGCGAGTATCTTCTGATGAACCCCTATTTGGGTTTCGCGTGGCTGGTTGATAATGAACGACACTGGACGTTCATACAAATGATCAAGACGCACCCTTTGGTTTCCCAGGAAACAGCCTATTTTCATAACCATTCCTACAAACGCTTTCTGACTGACAGTGCTACCGTTTCGTTTGTCTTGGGCGAATTTTACTGGAGGGTAGCAACATGGGATACTACCGATACTATTGATTTTGTCGCACCACCTTTTGTATTGTCAGTAGAACAGAATTCAGATGAAATTGTCTGGTCGCAAGGTGAATACATAACGACAGGAGAGCTGGAAAGTTCCTTCAAAGACGACATAACCTTGCAGTGCCCGTACAGTGTAGGCATGAATCAGCCGAATCCATGGTCTAGTTCTGTGAAAGAGATAATGACACCCTGGATATTTACCCTCCTGGCGTCGATCGCTATCTTTGCCTCTACTAACCATCGCACTCAACCTATATTAGATCAACGCTTTCTGTTTACCCCAGGAAGTGCCCAGGCTTTAAGCAACGCCGTCCCGGCAGTGGGGCCCATTGTCGTCACACAACCTTTTGAGGTGGGGCCCGGCACTACAAACCTTGAAATTTCGCTCGCTGCACCCATCGAAAATCAGTGGCTCGCTACTGATCTCACACTCGTAAATAGTGCGACGCAGGAAGCATTCGAAGGTGATCACGTGCGCGAACTATTACAAGACCTCGGTGTCATAACCGGGTTCAACGAACACGGAGCACCTCAGTATGAACAATTATACCTCTGTCATGCTCCGGAAGAACGGTTATATCAGCACGGACGATGGCAGGGTGGTCTTTTACCCTCTATTGGAGTCACTGAAAATGACCGACTCCAGTACCGGAGGTTCTTTCAGCTTATAGACGACCTCAAACACCGGAAAGGCTCAGATGGCAGACCACTCTTCGCAGTGCCATTACGTCTTTCATCAAAGGACAAGGAGTTCCTGGATCTCGACAAAATTACCTTTGCCGACTATCTGAAGGAGCATTCATATACCTCCAAACCATTACTGTGGTATCTTGACTACTGTTGTCGGGACGACTTTGGCGCTCTGAGCAATGCGGTCTCTGCCTGGGCCGGGCTGCACTACTTTGCCTCCCGTCGCCCGTGGAATGGCAACCACGAGGAAACCCAGCTCCTGACCTGGCCCGAAGGTAACGGATGGTTAGTTAAAGAGCTCGCCGGAATTCTAAAGGACAATATTTCTACCAGCGCACTGGCCTTTGATGTAGCGTGTGATGCAAACATGGCTACAGTAACCTACTTTGACCTGAACCGACAGGAATCCGTCACCGTTGAGGCGGACTACGTCCTCTACTGCGCTCCCCGCTTCACCATCCCGTACGTGATTCCCTCCCTAAGGGAAAAAAAAGACCAGATCATTCAAGACTGCCATTACAGTCCATGGATGGTAGCCAATATAACGGTGCGAGAAGATTTCAATCGGAATCAAAGAAACCTAGCGTGGGACAACGTCATTTACCAGGGAAAGGGGCTGGGATATGTAGACTCAAGCCATCAGCTACTCACCACCAGCACCCAAGCCAAGGTGCTCACCTACTATTCAGCGTTGAGTAGTGATACTCCCCAAAAAGAACGAACCGCAATGGCCAACCGTACCTATCATTCTTGGGGCCAGGAAATACTCAGCGATTTGCGCGGTCCGCATCCCGATTTACATAACCAAATTGAACAACTGGATGTCTGGCTCTGGGCGCATGGCATGATACGACCAACACCAGATTATATCTGGAACCTAAGTGAAAAGGCTCTTACAGGTGAGCACGAGAGGCTATTTTTTGCTCACTCAGATCTCAGTGGAATATCGATCTTTGAGGAAGCTCAGTATCAAGGAGTCGAGAAGGCCAAGCGATTGCTGCAATTGATGGGAGCGTAGCTTGAGACACCAACCATGGCTACACTCACTGTCATTTGATGGCAGCTTTATTCTAGGGCCTGCCTGGTTAGTGACGATAACAGCCCTCTGTATGTTTTGGGGGTATGGAAACAATCTCAATGTTTCGCCGGTTTCATGGCTATTGCTAATCGTTGGCATCGATGTTGCTCACGTCTACAGCACGCTTTTTCGCACCTATTTCAGTAAAGAACAACGCCAGCGATACCACAACCACCTTGTCTATATTCCCCTATTTTGTTGGATGGGAGGAGTCTTCGCCTACAGCTGCGGGGCCTCGATTTTCTGGACCTTACTCGCTTATCTGGCGGTCTTTCATTTTATACGACAACAATACGGTTTTATGGTCCTATACAGCCGTCAGGAACTTGACTTACCACTATGGTGCCGGTGGGTCGACAAGTTAGCGATCTATCTGGCAACACTCTATCCACTTGCCTATTGGCACACGACATTACCACGTAATTTCTACTGGCTGATTGAGGGGGACTTTATCGTAGGCTTTCCGCAGTGGATTGCTTCAATTTTGGGGTGGTGCTGGCTAACGGTGCTTTTTGTTTACTTCTCCAAAGAGATCTACATTTTTAGGAACTACAAATATTGCAATGCTCCCCGAAATCTCCTTCTAGGCGGGACAGCACTGGCCTGGTACGTTGGCATTGTCGCTCTCAATGCAGACCTGCCTTTTACATTAACAAATGTGGTGGCACATGGAGTGCCGTATATGGCGCTGGTATGGCTATATTGCTGGCGAAATGATCGCCCCGGTGATTCGTACTTCACACGACACCGAACCTACTCAATTCCGCTGGTTCTGCTGATTCTATTTGCATTCGCCTTTTTTGAAGAGGGACTCTGGGATGCCCTGATATGGCATGACCACCTTGAGCTTTTTCGAATGTTCAACTGGCTGCCAAAACTTGAGCGAAAAGAAAGTCTTTCATTAGTAATTCCACTTCTCGCTGTTCCTCAGGCGACTCATTACACCCTTGACGCGTTTATCTGGCGTGTTCGGAAACCTGACGAGGGGGTACGGACATTGCTCCGTAATGATTGATTCTTAGGAATACTAAAATAGTTCCAAGAGTTGTGCGCTAGGCGTATTGGTGAAAGTTCACTCTGACCCGCCTCAAAATACTAAACATCTTGAGCGTCTAACGTATGCTTACAATGCAAAAGGTAGAATTGGGTGGAGAGAAAGAAAGAGCAACGAGCCAGCAAAATAGTATCATTCTTGACTATTTGAGGGGGTAGAAGACACTAATAACTTCAATTGCACGCCTCGCTACTTTTTCTTTCATTTCTCTTTGATCAAAGAACCTTAAACGGAAAACAGAAACCTGTCACCGTTTAAACCAATCCCCTCCCAGGTTCTGGTGGGTAGGTCTCTACGTTCCTTCAACTCCACCCAATCCTCAATTTCGTTAACATACTTAAACCCACATTCCTCAGTGTAGGAATTAAGTATCTGACGAACACAAAGCTGATTTGAGACTAGGTTGTAGCGTAATCTAGTCCATATTGTTTCCTCTTCACATTCGTCTATGTTTGGGAGAAGCTCTGTTAGTTTCACGTATGATGAAAATTCGACTATGTTCGGTTCATATGCCACACGATTTGCCTCAAAGCCCGTAAAGCCTGTTGGATAGACGGCCTGATAAACGCGTGTTCTCTTATTGAACCTCATTTCTACTGATATGTTTTGCACCCTGATAAAGTAGTGCATAGGATAAAGAGCCAATGTGGCATCTCCATCCCCTATGTTAACTTCTTGATTGTTCTCCGTAAAATCTTGGCAGATTACGAAAAAAAGATCAGAATATTTAACATGGGAAACAATCAGTAAGAACATAATCCAAAAAACCTTTTACAAAGAACTCCACCCATGTTATGTGAGTTCATCTCCACTAAAACTCGCGAATACGAATTTATCCTAGATAATAAGCAAGATGGCGTCGTAACAACACCCAGACGGCAAGAAACTTGGACTGTTATACTTCTCGCGGTCAGGTTTTCGGTTTTTAACCTGAGTTCGACGTAAGAACTGCGATAAATGACTGAAATTACTTCATCCACTTCGTTGCTCATGATATAAAATGCTCGACGTAACAAGCTTCAGCCTGTGCTTTTATATCACTGCACGCCTTGTGTCTAAAGCAATTTCAACCATTTACCTTTGTTCTTACGTCGAACTCAGGTTACTAAAATTACGAAATAAAAAATCCTTGCTATTACATGGTCCATGCCAGACAGGTAAAAGTACGTGCACTCAGAAATCGCTCGAGATAGCGAATGAGCGCAAATAATAGTGTGTAATGAAAATTCCCTACGAATCACCGATTCAGGGGTAGAAATATATCCAGTAGAAAATTTTTTGCGCGATCATTGGTATGGGAAAATCCAGGAGGTATAATTTTGACGGGTCAACATAATGCTGCGCCGATTGATATTTCAATGTGGAATAGTCGCGGTGGCAAACGCACGATCCCGCTCTAGGATCGAACAACCTCACCCGACCACAAGTCCCGCAAAAAATCATTCACCGGAATAATAGATACTCCTTCCACCTCACGA
This sequence comes from Bdellovibrionota bacterium, assembly GCA_044238365.1. Taxonomy (GTDB): domain Bacteria; phylum Bdellovibrionota_C; class UBA2361; order UBA2361; family JBIIDM01; genus JBIIDM01. The sequence goes on from JBIIDM010000136.1 coordinate 8,046, forward strand.
CGACGGGGCTCGTTACAAACGACTATTTTACGCATGTGCGGAAATTCCTCACCAAGCGCTCGCAGACCCTTGAGATGAGCCGGGGTCACGTTATCAGTGCCCTTCGCTTCGATTGCGACCAAGTCGTCTAAGACAAAGTCTACCTCCACTTTCGATTCAGTGCGCCAATAGGAGAGTCTGGCACTTGAAAACGAATAATCCAAATACGCCTTCAGTTCAAGGTACATGAGGTGTTCGAAGGCATCACCATATGCCTTCGAACCGGGCTGAATCTGTCCGGTGCGAGTCAAAACCCGTGCTACGCCCGTGTCGAAGAGATAAAACTTGGGAGTTGCAACTGCTTTGCGGGAACGGGTCTTACGGAATGAAGGTAGTAATGAACCGATTAGGGTATCCTCAAATAGTTGGAAATAATCCGAAACCGTTCTCGGAGGCACCTGAGCATCACTGCCGATCTGGGTGTAGTTAACTTGCTGGCCGTTGCACAGAGCCGCTGTTTCTAAGACTCGACCGAAGTTTCCAATAGACCGGGTAAGCCCCTCTGCTTGAATTTCCTCACGCAGGTACACTCCGACATATGCACTCAGCTCGCGCTCGTAATACGGACTATCAATCATTGCAGGGAGATTACCGCAGTTGATGCGTTCGATCAGTGTATGGCTTTTGCCAATTTCTGCTGAAGTGAGAGGATGCAAATGCAAAAATAGGGCCCTCCCTCCAAGCAGATTCGCCGCTCCTCGTTTTAATTTTCGGGCGCTGCTACCCGTAAGAGCAAAGCGAATATCCTTGTTACGATCGATTATCCGCTGGACTTCGTCAAGAATAGTGGGAAGCTTTTGTACCTCGTCGATCACGACGCACTGTGCGGTATCCGGAACAAGTTCTCGGAGTGATTCAGGCCGAGAACTTAATCGGCGAAACAGTTCCGCGTCCAATAGGTCCAGGTAGATGGCCTCTGGTAATGCGCTTCTAAGGAGAGTGCTCTTACCTGTCATACGAGGACCAATCAGGAACAGGCTTTTTGTTCTAATGATTTCAGGTAATTGCAGATACCTACTATACACTCGCAAGTCCTCCACGGAATTTACGCTAAAATTGGTGGTAGTGTCCCATGAAATGGGAAGGTGGGCAAGGACCTCCTTTAGCCCGGATTATTTACGAGGCCCCTGAAGAAGAGGTAATGCGAATAAAAACTTTGTTCTTACGTCGAACTCAGGTTGTTAAATTATATCGTAACTACTCAGGTAGTTTTTTAGCGATTGGGCAAAAAAGTTCAAAAAATTAGTCTGTTACTGTATCTATTGCCCGAGAATTGTGTCATATAGTGGGACATGAATGTCCAAGGAAAATCAATTCAGTACTGCCTATCAGAAGCTGGCAAGGTATTATCGTCAGATACGACAATATCTGCGAGTGTTCGTGTAGTAATGGAACTGATGATATTTGTGATTGAGGCATTATCTCTACGTGTGATTGGGCGTAAGAGCAAGACGAGCAGCAC
>JBIIDM010000137.1:0-9533 GCA_044238365.1 Bdellovibrionota bacterium
ACACACCCACACACCCACACACCCACACACCCCCCCCCCCCCCCCCCCCCCCCGCTTACGGCACGCTGTTTCCAGTCACGAAGTATCCTTCCTGCCCCGAAGCCACCACGGAATGGATTTCGTTATTCTTGCAGACCACCGACCCTTTCCAGACTATTGTCCCTTGCCCACTGAGAAGTGTTATTTGGTTGTCTCCGGATTCTAGTGGTACCGGGCGACTCACACTTAGTGGTGCAACATTGCCGGAAGATCCGCCATTAATTATGATTTCAAGTGAGTCTGTATCACTTACGCCATGAATAAATGTCGTGGGGCAGCCTGATTCCTTTTTCCTTGAAGTAGGCGGTGCTTCCAAAATAACAGAAGTGGTCAGGTTGTTTCCAGCAAACAGAACGGTGAATTTTTCGCCATCCTCAAAATCAAAATATACTTTCCTTTGCACTCCGCTGCCCTCCTCTTGGATCGTCAGTTGATGACGTCCTTCTTTGATTGAGTAGAATGGGCTGATGCTATTAAATGGAAGCGGTTCTTCAGACAAAGGCTCTCCGTCCAGGATCGCTGAAATCGGACTTCCATTGAGCGCGCTATGGACAAGTCTCACTCCGACGGAGTTCTTGTAGCTCTGCTTAGATTGATTATCGCCACTACCACCTCCTCCGCCGCCGCAGCTAGACAATAGAAAGGCAACAAGGAATGGAAGGGTAAGCTTGCTCATAGTTATAGAGACGAGATAATTTTTTATAAGCTGGTGAGTGGTTAGTTATGCCTTTTTCTCGCGGTAGCCTCAGGAATTTTGAGCTTCTACGGCCGGGTTTGGCGCAGAGGGAACTACCACTACCTGGTCAACGGTGATCTCAGTGGCATCAGCAAACTCAACGATACCTTCAGGTGTTAGTATGTTTATCCCAAGGAGGGCGGCGCCGACCGCCTGTGATAGTGCTCGGTATCCGAGGGGCGAGGGGTGAAGTCCCTCGGGTGTGTTTAGAAGCGAGCACTGTTGTCCGTCAGTAGGACATCTGTTATTCCAGATTGTAAAGATATCTGCAAAAACAGTCCCGTTTGCTGAGGCCAGAAGGCCAGCAACTTTACTGTACGGTCTTATATACGGTAGCAGGAAGCTATGATCTTCGGTAGTCTTCACTAACGACAGCAGCATCGGAATTCTTCCAAGTGATTTTGTGACGTTGACCGCTCGTTGCAGTACTCGTCGGTATTGGTCTGAAGGTAGGCCACTACGGGCGTCGTTATACCCTTCCATAATGATAACAACGTCAGCGTTCGATTCCTTGATGGCTCCGGGTAGGCGCTCAATACCGTCGGGACTTAGAACCTCTCCCGGTGAGCCTTCGTTGATGACGATGACCCCCAGCATCTCAGCTAAACGGGGTAAGTATCCTCCGGTTCCATCAGTAAAGGGAACCTCGCCGTTTTCGGCTATCCCGTCCCCGACACCGTAAGTTATGCTATCGCCAAAACCTAGAACGGTAATTATTCCGTCTCCTGTGACATCAACAAGGGGGGAGTCTCCATTCCGGGCATCAAAGGTCGTCCCCTGGCCAAATACTAACTCGGTTTGAACAAGTGCCGTTAGCAGTAGGAGCGGCAAGAGCCCAGCAGCCTTAGGGAGATAACGTCCTTTTGTTTGACCGCGAAACCTCGAGCTAAATGCGGTAGTTTGAAGTATAGGTTGATATCGCATTATTAAGTGTCAAAATCAGTCTGATGATAGTTCAAAAAGTTGCCCTTACGGTAAAGGTACTATACGCTTTTATAGCTTTCTTATCGTTGTGTTGCAATTGCAACTTTCGAATCTTGGGTTGGACCTGCATTCGAAAATGAGAAACTGCCGGATCTGTAACGTTCCTGGGTAATATTTTTCTCGCCGGGCAATTTTGTTCCCTTTCGAAGGCCGCGAGGCTGCTAACTGGGTATTTTTTCGATGATTGCATGCAGAGAAGTTGGCACATTCTAGATGAATTATAATTAAGGTAATTAACCATGAGCACCACTTTCAGGAAGATCGAGAATATTGTAGGTGACGAATTAGGCCACTTAACATCCCATGTTTGCAGGGCTATTCCGAAGGAATCTCTTGCTCTTCCCGGTCCAGACTTTGTTGATAGGGTTTGGAGTCTCTCTGACCGATCGCCACGGGTGTTGTTGTCGTTGCAGTCCCTTCTTAACACCGGACGGCTCGCTGGAACTGGGTATGTATCGATTCTCCCGGTCGACCAAGGAATTGAGCATTCGGCTGGGGCGTCTTTCGCTAAAAATCCGCAATATTTTGATCCCATAAATATTGTCAAGCTGGCGGTAGAAGGGGGCTGTAACGGGGTGGCGACTACATTTGGTGCGCTAGGCATGGTTGCACGCAAGTATGCCCATAAAATACCGCTCATTCTCAAACTGAATCACAATGAGCTCCTGACATATCCAAACAGGTTCGATCAGGTCATGTTTGCCCAAATCGAGGATGCCTGGAATATGGGGTGCACGGCGGTAGGTGCTACGATATATTTCGGTTCGGAATACGCAACGCGGCAGATCCAGGAGGTATCGCTTGCGTTCTCGAAGGCGCATGAGCTAGGCATGGCGACGATTCTTTGGTGTTATGTTCGAAACTCCGGCTTTAAGGTTCAAGGAGTGAATCACGAAACATCAGCCGATCTCACTGGTCAAGCGAATCATCTTGGTGCAACCATTGAGGCGGATATCGTAAAGCAAAAACTTCCAGAGCAGAATGGTGGGTTCAAGGCGCTGAATACGGGTTCTTCAAGCTACGGGAAGTTAGATGAGCGGATGTATACTGACCTTGCCTCCGATCATCCGATTGATTTAGCCCGATATCAGGTGATAAACGGGTTTGCTGGAAGAGTCGGTTTGATTAATTCTGGTGGTGGCTCGGGTCAACATGACCTCAAGGAGGCGCTTAAGACGGCAATCGTTAATAAACGGGCCGGCGGAATGGGCCTGATTTCGGGGCGGAAAGCCTTTCAGAAGCCGATGGCCGAGGGTATCGAGCTGTTAAATGCGATTCAGGATGTATATCTGTGCGATGAGATTACGGTAGCGTAGCTTTGGTTGATCTACCCGGATTATTCACGAAACGCGCCTCCATAGTGGTTAAAGATTCAGTGCCTTAACCACTATGGAGGCGCGGGCTCGTGAATAATCTGGGTTAGCTAGTCGCATTGCGAGTTTCGACCTGCCACGTATGAAGCTTATGCAACCTGTGGAGGGTAAGGAATTGCCAATTGCGCAGTAAAAAGTAAAGAGGTAGGGCGTAATCGAATATGAAAGATAATTCGCGTGGCAAAACTGCTTTGGTGATTGGAGGTGGAATCGCTGGGATCTCGGCAGCGTGTTATCTCCAGAAATACGGGTTTAAGGTAACACTCATTGAGCGGCATACGCACCTGGGTGGGCGTGCACGTGTTTGGAAGAAGGATGGCTTCGTGTTTGACATGGGGCCTAGCTGGTACTGGATGCCTGAGATATTTGAAGAGTTTTTTAGTGATTTCGGAAGCTCTCGCGCCGAGCACTACGATCTGGTGCGACTGGATCCGAGCTATCGAGTAGTTTTTTCATCGGACGAGATCTGGGATATACCTGCAACGCCAGAGGAAATTGGACGCTTGTTCGAAAGCCACGAAAAGGGTGCAGGCAAAAAATTGGCGGGCTTTCTGGAGGAAGGGCGCGTAAAATATCAGGCTGGTATGTTTGACTATACCCGCCGTCCATCACTATCGATCACTGAATTCTTTGATGCCAGAATGCTCAAGGAGGTTTTTCGATTGCAGATGTTTAGTTCGTTTGGGAAGTATGTCAGGAAGACATTTCAGGACGAGCGCATCAGAAAGCTCGTCGAGTTTCCCGTACTTTTCCTTGGTGCGACAGCAGAGAAGACGCCAGCTTTGTACAGCATGATGACCTATGCCGATATGAGTCTGGGTACGTGGTATCCCATGGGTGGAATGGGAAAGATAGTTGACGCAATGGTACATGTCGCGCAAAAGTTGGGCGTAAACATCGTTACGGGAAAGAGCGTAACTTCATTTCGGATGGATTCGCGATCACGTGCGATCGGTAGTGTTGTAGCAGGTGGTGTTGAGTATAAGGCCGATTTAGTTGTGGGTTCCGGCGATTACCATCATATTGAAACACAGATTCTTGAGAGCCAGTGGCGCGGATATTCAGACAGGTATTGGGAGTCCCGTGTTATGGCGCCTTCCTGTTTATTATTTTACCTCGGACTTAACATCACGGTTCCTAATCTTAAACATCATACACTCTTCTTTGATGAGGATTTTGAACCGCATGCGGCATCCATTTATGAGACTCATACCTGGCCCGATAAACCACTCCTGTACGTCTGTTCACCTTCCAAGAGCGATCCTTCAGTGGCACCAGAGGGTAATGAGAATCTTTTTGTACTTATACCGGTCGCAGCTGGGTTGTCTGACACAGATATTGAAAAGAACCGATACCGGGAGTATGCATTGCGGAAAATATCCCAACTTGCCGGTATTAATGTTGCCGATCATATCTTAGTTGAGCGTTATTTTGGGGTGAATGACTTCAAGAGTGAGTACAGCTCATTGAAAGGTAATGCGTATGGTCTCGCAAATACGCTTTTTCAGACAGCCTTCTTAAAGCCTAGAATTCGCAGCAAGAAAGTTAGGAATCTTTATTATGCAGGTCAGCTTACAGTGCCCGGTCCGGGGGTTCCGCCAAGCTTGATTTCAGGGAAGGTGGTGGCGGCGTTGATAAGGGGCGGGGATTGAGACCGGTATTTTATTGCTTATTTCGCAAATATTTCCGCCTGGCGATCTTTTCTTACTTCTTAAACAATTCCCACTCATCAAAGAGCTCTTCGAGTAAATCATCCTGATCCAAATCGTCGTCTTCCTCTTCTTCGACTCCCTCTTCAATTTCCCCGTACTTCGCACGGCGTTTCTTGCCGTTACGATCTGCTCGCGCAATGGTGGTAGACTGAAGCATTAATTCATGCAGTTTTTTTTCTCGTTCGTGACGCTTTGCCCCTTTGGTTCGTTTCATGGCGGCATCCAGCGTTCCTTTTTTCGTCTTGTCGCCAATGCCACCTTCTTCCACCAGCGAGTTGCTTAAAGAAGCTTCTCCGTCTTTTTCCATCTCCTCTTTTCGGATGCGTTCCCGCAGCTGATGGCTCTCAATCACATGGCGGTTCTGTTCCTCGACGGTCTCGTTCTGGACAGTTGTTTGAACTCGCTCCTCTTTCTCGACCAGCTTCTGTTCTTCTTCCTGTTTTTTCTCTTGTTCCTTCGTGTGTTCGTCGCGCGCCTGTTCGAGACCCTTGCCCATGTCCTTTTCGCTCTTGGTGCCGCGAGTCCCCGGTAGTGGTTTGTCTGCCTCGTGTGTGATGGGATCGACCGAAGCCTTCGGAACGTCGTTGTAATCTATCGCACGGGTAGGTGAATGCTTTGACTCCCGGATGATATTATCGGCAGTTACCATGTTGTAAGATTTCAACTTGTACACTAGATCGCCTTGAGAGAGGCGTCCGGCGAGATACATCGACATCAGTTTTTCTGGAACCGATACGCTCGATTCGAGTGAGGGATCGGCGTCAACTTGGCTTTGTTTAGTCCCTAATTCTGCGGCACGGCCTCGGAGTGGGGTATTCGTAGAAAGATCTGCTGAGTTATTTCTTGATGAGTGGTCATTCTCAGTGTTGCTTGTCTGTGACTCGACTGGTCGATTCACAATTTCTTGTTTCATATGCACTCATAGCGTCTGCAAAAGTGGCCTAGAAGATTCTAATCATTGAGCTAAGTTACGAACCCGCATAAACCCGTCAGGTTAGGACATCAAAATGAATCTGAAAGAAACTGCCTACTATGGTGTATAAACTGACGGCTGAATCCTAAGATAGGACACTCTGTGCCGAGGTGCTGTTAGAGATGTTATGCGGCTGCGGGCCACGGTGTAGCCAATATGGTTGAAATAATTAAATAATTAGGGAAATAATTTGACCGAACTGGAGAGCAACAATCTGGCCCCCGGATTGCCCCCCATGATCCTAAAAAGAGCAATCCTAAAAAGAGCAATCCTAAAAAGAGCAATTGAGTGGGATAAAGTGGTCCCCGCTAGCTGGGCCGCTTTAGACCGCGAGAATCTTTTTAGGATTCTGGGCTTTTAAAAACCCAAAAAATACAACGCCCTCGGCAAGGCTCGAACTTGCGACCCCAGGTTTAGGAAACCTGTGCTCTATCCTACTGAGCTACGAGAGCAGACACACTTCGTTAATAATTAGGCTTGACTGCCAAGGCGGAAACTAACGCACCACGCGGTAGAAAATCAACTGGTTCAGGCAAGAAAGTATTTTGGATTAACGGCGACGAAACGACCCTGACGGGTTTTGGTTCGAACTTCAAAGTGAAGGTGAGGGCCGGTGGCATGGCCTGTGCGGCCAACTTCGGCAATTCTCTGTCCCCGTCGCACAACCCTTGCATGCCCTACCAGATTTCTACGATTATGGGCATAGAGCGTGGCAATTGGTCCTGACTGGACGATTATCACCTTGCCGTAACCCCTCATGATGCCAGAGTAGGCGACGTGGCCACCATGTGCAGCGTAGATGGTATCTCCTACGCCGCCCTTTAGATCTAGACCTTCGTGAAATCCGCCTCCGGAACGCCAGCCAAAGGGGCTATTAATGACGCGTGCAGCGACGGGCCACTCCATGCTCCGCTTGTATCGAGTAAGGTCTGCAAGAAAGACGTACTTACCACGTCGCTCGGCATTGGAGCCTGCCCGTTTTGAATCACGTGCATCAAATAATGATCCACAACTTGCGAGGATAGACGTAACAACAGTAAGCGTCGCTAAAAATCCAGCTAACTTTATTCGGTTGTTCATTGAGTAATCGCCTCCAGTAGTCTTTGAACCTCGGATACCTTGATAAAGCAGCTCGGTAGCTTCCGTCAGACTCATGTCGACGGCGGTCGGGTCTATGAACCTGAGTTTGACGTAAGAACTGCGGTACATGGCTGAAATTACTTCACCTACTTCGTTGCCTTGTGTCTAAAGCAATTTTAATCATTTACCTTTGTTCTTACGTCGAACATTAGGTCACGAGTAACATCGGTTAGTCTGATTAGTATTCTTAAGGCTAAATCAGGATGAGTGAGTAATTATCATAATTCTTGTTAACCTGCTATTTTCGTTAAATTCTTGCCTGTCGCACCTACAAAATGACTTTGTAGGCTGTATGGAGTTATTGAACCTTCGAACCTGAGTTGACCGAAGAACTGCAGTAAGTAACTGAAATGACTTCGTTGCCTTCGGTGCTCATGATATAAAATGCTTGATGTACTACATCACGCCTGCGCCTTTATAGCACTCGCTCCTCGCGCCTAAAGCCATACTAGCCATTTACCTTCGGTTTTAAGTCGAACTCAGGTGAGGGTAATATTCGCGTCCGAAGTTTTTTTTGTAAGGAATACGTTGCTGTGAATTACTACCAAGTTCTCGGAATTGATCCCCTGGCAAGTCCAGCTGAAATTAGAAAGGCGTATCGGGGACAGGCTCGCAAGTATCATCCGGATCTTAATCCTGGTGCTGACGCTGCCGAGCGCTTTAAGGAGGTAACTGTTGCCTATGAAATTCTCAGTGACCCGAAGAAGCGCAGTTCGTACGATGCAACAGTACTGTCGGGTGGGAAGGGGGGGGGGGGGCGGTCCGGGGCTTCGGCTGAGCAGCCCCAGGCTGGCGCTGGTTCCGCTGCAGGACAACGGGCTCAGCAAAGGGCGGCCTACCGTTCATACAGAGAACAGGCGCAGTCGGTTGCCCAGGGAGCTAGATCAAAGACAAACACCAGCAAAAAGTCGACTCATGTGCAGGGAGGTACTCACCCCGGGGTGCTCACTTTTTTCGAGCGGCTTGAAGGGATCTGGGATACCTTAAGCATCTCGTTTAGGGGCGGTAGAAAAAACAGCGTCTCGTCGTCACGAGGCCCTTCAGAGAGGAATGTGGGAGTCCAGTCAGTTTCGGTGATGGAAGTGCTAGTTACGGTTCCAGAAGCTATTACTGGAATCAACAAGACCGTCGAGATCGATGGACGAAGGTTTGTTATGGTCGTCCCACCAGGCGTGCGGACCGGAAGCATTATAAGACTTCGTTCTAAAAAATCTCGAGATGAAGTTATAGTGCTTATCCGGTTGGCGCCCCATCCCTTCCTTTCCATTCATCCACGAGGACTCGTTGTGGAAGTTCCCATAAGCATCGGTGAAGCCTACTCTGGAGCCAAGATTAGGGTTCCGACGTTGGATGGTGAAATTTCGCTGAAAGTTCCTAAAAGTACTCAGAGCGGACGAGAGGTTTGTTTAAAGGGAAAGGGAATAATGAATAAGGAAGGCGAGAGAGGGGATATTTTCTATCGAATGATGATTCACCTACCTGAGGTAGCTGAGTTTCAACAAATAGCAGGCTCTTTAGAACAGTATTACCAAAACTCTATTCGCCAGAGGTTGCAGGGGCGACTTATAAAGTAGTTTAATCGTTTATTAATATTAAAAATATGTAGACAATTTTTCCTGTGTCTATTAACTCTTAGGTATCATCCTAACTTTGAGAGGTGGGTGGTGTCGGTAATACAGATTCTAATCGGAGAACAACAAGTGAATAGATCGGACTTAATTGCAATGCTCGCTGAGCGATCAAATCTTCCAATGACTCAGGCTGAGGCTGTTGTTAACCTAATCTTTGAAAAAATGCGCGATACTATGGTTGAGGGTGGCCGTATCGAGATAAGGGGGTTTGGGAGTTTTGTCGTAAAGGAGTACGGTGGGTACCAAGGGCGTAACCCGAAAACTGGGGATCCAATTCCGGTTCCACCCAAGAAGTTGCCGTTTTTTAAGGTGGGTAAAGAACTGAAAGAGCGAATAGATACCTATGAGCCCGAGCCGGGGCAGCATTGATCTGCTATAGTCCAGCACTTCTGGTAGCATGCAGGGAGATTTTTCGGATTCGAAAATGATGATTCTTTTGCGAATCAAACGAAGTACGTTATGTCGCTACTGTGGCTATCATTATTAGTGGCTATCATTATTAGTGGCTATCATTATTAATGGATGTCGTGGGTAGCCTCAAAAATTAAAGATAGGCTGTGCGTATATCGTTCGTGGCTTTGGGTCGGTGAGGAGCTTGGTATATGTCGATTGAGTTTATTAATGACTTGGAGCGCGATATCGAAATGGGGCGTGAGGTTTGGGGCTGCCCGGGTATGGGTCCAAAACAGTGGGTCTTTTCCAAAGATGGTATCGAGTCCTTGAGAAAGGTAGCCCAGCGAACGGCTAATGCCATTAAAATGCGGGTCCACATTGGTAGGCTCGGGTCTCGTCATTCTGTTAGCTCAAGTATAATGTTGGTACCAACTACAATCGCAGATTCAGGCCCTCGTGGTGAACCAGTTATAAAGTGGTCTATAGTTGAATCAAAAGAAGCCGCCGAGATGCTTCGGGATATTCGGTTCGGCCCCGCACCTTTTTTTATCT
>JBIIDM010000138.1:0-9470 GCA_044238365.1 Bdellovibrionota bacterium
TCGTTGCTCATGATATAAAATGCTCGACGTAGCAAGCTGTTAGCCTGCGCTTTTATATCACTGCACGCCTCTCGTGTCTAAAGCAATTTCAACCATTTACCTTTGTTCTTACGTCGAACTCAGGTTATTACGTTAGAATAAACTGACTTACGCTGGTTTGCCGCGGAGGGCCTCTTTTCGATATCCCCGCTTAGCTTTTCAGCGTTGCCCGCAACACAATCCCAGTGCGTGCCGGAATGTATGCTTTAATATAGTTTTCCCAGTGCTCATTCTTAAAAGCAATAAAGCGTTGATCTATCGCGAGCCTATCAAAGCCTCCATAGATTTTTCGATCAGTATCCAGGGCCAACACGTAGGCAGGATGGTATGATGCCACCGCGTAATCCACGAGAGAATTCGTGGGATGGAAGTTAAAGATAAAGAGGAAGTCGCCTCGTTCGAAGGCGATTACTTTATTATCTTCGTGCAGATGACGCAGGTATATATCTTGGCTCTCGAGTATCATATCACCGGTGAGGAGTGCGATCATATCCCGATCGAATTGGAGCAGGCGAGAGTATCGTAGTTCCTGGTTGTCGCCTAGACTCCACTGTCGTCGTGCATAGTGATATGACCAGTTGTTTCCCTCGCGAGGGAAGTCTACCCACTCTGGATGACCAAACTCATTGCCCATAAAAGTCATGTACCCGTTGCCAGCGGCCCCCGCAGTTATGAGCCGGATCATTTTGTGCAACGCGATGCCTCTTTCGACGTTAAGGGAATTATCTGAGACGCGCATGTGAGAATAAATCTCATGTCCGATGAGGCGGAAGATAAGGGACTGATCCCCAACTATGGCCTGATCGTGGGATTCCGCGTAGCTGATGGTTCTTTCATCACCTCGGCGGTTTACTAATTCATGCCATAGCCCGCCCATGTGCCAATGTTCGTCGGGTTGGTCTTTGGTGAGTTTGATCCAATGGTCTGGCACACCCATGGCAAAACGATAATCGAATCCGATTCCCCCCTCCGCGTGGCTGACGGCCAGTCCTGGCATGCCGCTTACTTCTTCTGCGACTAGCATAGAATTCGGGCTGCATTGCTTGCATACCTTGGTGGCAAGCATTAGGTAGGATACCGCATCATCGTCAACATTCTGATCGAAGTATTGATCGTAGCCGGTAAATGTACGTCCCAACCCGTGGTCGCGATAGAGCATGCTCGTTACGCCGTCAAATCTGAATCCGTCAAATTTGAATTCCTCAAGCCAGTAGCGACAGTTTGAAAGAAGAAAGTGAATAGTTTCATGTTTGGCGTAGTTAAAGCAGCGACTATCCCAAGCGTAATGACTGCCACGGTCGCCAGCGTGAAAGAACTGATACTCAGTGCCGTCAAAGTTACCTATTCCCTCTATAACATTTTTTACGGCATGGGAGTGTACGATATCCATTATCATCGCGATGCCGCACCCATGCGCAGTATCAATCAGGTTTTTAAGCTCCTCAGGTGTTCCGAACCGAGATGAAGGGGCAAAGAAGCTTGATATCTGGTAGCCGAAGGACCCATAGTAGGGGTGTTCCTGGATCGCCATCAATTGAATAGCATTATAGCCACCCTGCTTAATCCTCGGTAGGATTCTATCAGTAAATTCATTATAGGTGCCAACCCGCCCTTCTTCCTGTGCCATTCCTACGTGGGCTTCATAGATGAAGGGAGCTCCGTTGATGGATGGATCGAATGAGTGGCGCCATGCGTAAGGTTGAGCTGGTTTCCATACTTCAGCGTTAAACGAAAGCGTATTAAAGTCCTGTACTGCCCGACGGGTCCAAACCGGTATCCGTTCTCCGGACCCACCGTGCCAGTTGATCATGAGGCGATATTTCTGTTGGTGTGCCAGCGCGCCCGGTGGTAGGAGGAGTTCCCAATCTCCCTTGGCATTAAGGCGGGTAAAGCTATACTGCGAATCTATTTTCCAGTCGGTCATCTCACCGAACAGAGTTATCGACGTTGCATTCGGTGCCCATTCTCTTAAAGCCCACCCATCTAGCGTTTGGTGAAGTCCGTAGTACAGGTGTCCATCTGCGAAATCCCTAAGTGAAGCGCCGTCCTGGCATAAAGCTACTTCGAGTGTTTCCGCGTTGTGTTTTCTTTGATGAAGTATTCGACCGTACGGGGCAAGATACGGGTCTCTTTTTAACCATTCATTGCCAGGGGAGAGAGGATCAAGAAGGTGAAGTACTCGAGCAACATTCATTTTCGGTCTACCGTAATATGGTTATGGTTAGAGTATCTTTATTTTGCGGCGCCCTTATCGAGGTTGATGAACATCATGAACGGGCGTAGCTTGGTGAGTATACGTGTTGTGATGGAAAATGTCACAATTTTGTCCTGTTAGTCGGGTCACGTTTGATTGTTGCTTTTAGTTTTTTGGTGCGGTGGTCGGGGGCCGGTGGCACGCCTGTATTGGACTGTCTGTGGCTCGTCAATCATGTTTTTTTTAATCTGGTGTTTTGGTTTGGTTGAAGCCGTTTCCGAAGCATGCGTTTCGTCAATAATCCGGGTTAGCCAAAGCTATACATTAATTCACGGCATCGAGAAGAAAAGAGTTTTGTACTTATTGCATACACTCCTTTACAATTATCGGTATAATTATAAAGTAGGCTTTGGAATTATCTTATGAATAGATATCTCACTGATTATATTAAGAAAGATTTGCGCAGAAAAGCAGTCCTTCTGAGCGGACCAAGGCAGGTCGGAAAAACCACTTTTGCGAAAGCGTTGATAGCAGAGAACGGGGAGTATTTAAACTACGACATCGTTAGTGAAAGAAAAGTTATCCTGGCGCAGGGTTGGCGCAAAGATGCTTCCATCGTGGTGCTGGATGAAGTTCATAAATATCGTAAATGGAAGAATCTTCTTAAGGGTGTGATTGATCAGTACCAAAATCAACCACCATTGTTAGTGACGGGAAGTGCGAAGCTTGAGGTTTTCAGGAAGGCGGGGGATGCGCTCACTGGCAGAACGTTTGCTTATCATATGCATCCAATCGATATTGCGGAGGCATGCTCATTGTTACCCGGGATCACGTCTGATATGCATCTTGCGAATTTGCTCCATAGTGGAGGGTTCCCCGAAAGTTTTTTTAATCCTGAGGATGCTCAAAGATTGCTTACAGACAGGATAAGTACGGTCTTGCGAGATGATGTTCCAGATTTATCGCGTGTCTCCGAAATGAAGACCTTAGAACTATTAGTAGAGCTACTGCGCGAGCGAGTGGGAGGTCAGGTTGTATACTCGAACTTATCAAAGGATCTCTCAGTCAGTGCTCCCACTGTAAAAGCGTGGATAGATCTCTTGGAAAAGATGTATCTGATCTTCTTGGTTCGTCCGTTCGCGTCTAATTCAGCAAGGAGTTTGCGTAAGGAGCCTAAATGTTACTTCTTTGATGGTAGTGCGGCGCTGAATGGTGACGGCGCCAAACTGGAGAATGTTGTCGCATTAGCACTTCTTAAATGGATCGATTTGGAACGCGATACCAAAGGACGTGTAGTTGAGCTGAATTACTATCGCGATACCAATGGCAGAGAAGTAGATTTTGTTTTGGCAGAGAATCGCAAACCACTCGCGTGTATCGAAGTCAAGAGTAGCGAAGAATCACCTTTAGCATCGCTAAAATATCTTGCTGAGCGGATCAAGCCCCGGTATGCGCTTCAACTTGTGCGAACTATGAGTGGCAGTGGTAGGGACTATGGGCCAGTAATGGTGCGACCACTTGCAGATTGGTTGAAGAAAATCGAATTGTAGTGAGTAGCCGCGGAATTAACATGTTGTCTGGCTAATTCAACATGCTCTCAGTCGGCAACTGCAATGCATGACAATCTGTATGGATTGATTATGCAGATGTGCTAATGTCGCGGCAACATACTGATATCTTGTAACTTCTTCTTATAGTGGCAGCCCTGTCCAGGTGTCCCCAACTTGATTTCACCCCGGTTTAAATGTATACGACGTTGATTCCTACGAATACAATTTGTCCATGACCTGGTCGCCATTAACGGGTTGGTAGTACTACTTTTTTCCTTTAAATTCCTATGAATTCAGTGATTAGATTAGGCTCGCGTACGAGCAAGATGGCAGTTGCCCAGGTTGATTTTGTTGAGCGATTGCTTAAGGCCGCATTGCCGGAGTTGACGATTGAGCGGTGTACCTTGACGTGTGACGGCGATACGGTGAAGGGCTCATTGAAGGAGTGGGGCGGGAAGGGGGCATTCACTCGTACCTTGGACCGCGCAATGATTGAAGGCGAGGTCGATATTTCGGTCAATTGTATGAAGGATATACCTAACGACCATGAGCGGGGCCAGGAGGTACAAATTGGTGGTGTTCTGGCCCGCGAAAACGTTGAAGATGTGTTGTTGTTTCGAGAGGGTGAGTCACTTGACAATTTTACTCAAGGGCGTCCCAAGGTGGGGTCTAGTTCGCCGAGAAGAGTAGCGCAGCTGGCGCGGCAGTTTCCTTTATGGGATATCGTGGCGCTGAGGGGCAACGCGGATACCAGAATTTCAAAGTTGGATAAGGGGGAAGTCGATATAGTTATTCTGGCGCGGGCTGGATTGGAACGGTTGGGAGTTTCACATCGGATCTCTATGATTTTACCCACCGATGAGTTTCCGCCTGCCTTTGGGCAGGGTATTCTCACGCTGGATTGTCGGAGTGGGGATCAGAATGCTCTTGCAGTGATTGAAAGTATCAATCATTTGCCAACGTACCGGATTATGCTTGCTGAAAGGGCGTTTCTTAATTTTGTGAAGGGAAGCTGCCATACTGCAATTGCAGGAGAGGCGAAGATAGAAGCAGACCTGCTCTCGATGCGGGCCTTTGCCTATAATGCTGATGGTAGTCAGCTGCTATCAGCAGCCGAAGAGCGACATCCTGTCGATACCGGTTCGCAGGTTGCAGAACTGCTGATAAAGAAACTTGAAGCGGACGGGCTTCGGACATTGTGGGCCTGAGCTTATTTACCTTTGTTCTTACGCCGAACATCAGGTTAATTTGTTACGTCTGGTGCGAGTTAGGCGGCTCTTGATCCCTTAGGGGTTTTCAAATATCCGTAAAGAATAGTGTAAGTCTATGTATTTGATGGGTATTTGAGGTGTGCTGTTTGGCCGGTCTGCGAGAATTACCCGGGTGTTTTCGCTTAAGCACAACAATTGTAGTACCCTCCTCTCTATCTTGTGGCGTCTGTCCCCGATGGGCTCATTTAATGTGTGAGTCGTGGGATCTCGTCCTTATGCTGTGTTAACTTCCCGGAATTGTCTAATACTGGAAAATTGGTGGTTGCACAGAATCCGTAGTTGAATAGAAGTGGAGCATCATGAATTTTGCGCAGTTTGAATTAGCGAAGACCCTTTTTGATGGAATTGAAAGGGAAGGATATATAAACCCAACACCGATTCAGGAAAAAGCCATTCCCGTGGTACTGAAGGGGCATGATTTGATAGGAGTTGCCCAAACCGGTACCGGAAAAACGGCAGCGTTTGTTTTGCCGATTTTAAACCGTCTCCTGTCACTTCCCCGTGGGCATGTTCGGGCATTGATTATTGCACCGACCCGTGAGCTAGCGCTGCAGATCGAGAAGTGTGTAATCTCGCTTGGCGGACATACCGGAATAAAGAGTACGCCGATTTTTGGCGGGGTACCTATGAATCCTCAAATAGCAAAATTGCGGTCAGGGACGGATGTTATTGTCGCGTGTCCGGGGCGGTTGTTGGATCATATGCAGAAAAGGACTATCGACCTCTCGAAACTAGAAGTTTTGGTGCTTGATGAGGCGGATCAGATGTTCGATATGGGGTTCCTGCCAACAATCAAAAAGATTGTGGCGGCTCTTCCCCAGAACAGGCAGACGCTGCTGTTTTCTGCAACGATGCCGGAAGACATAAAGAAATTGACTATGGCGATTCTAAAACAGCCAAAAACTGTTGAGGTTGGAAGGGTTGCCCCCGCACAAACGGTAGCGCATTCCGTGTACCTTGTGCCACAGGAAAAGAAAACCCATGCCCTCGAGAAGCTGCTGGAAGTAACAACCTTCGACTCGGCAATTATTTTCACAAGAACCAAGCATAGGGCGAAGCGGCTTGGCGTGACTTTGGAGAAGATGGGTTATTCAGTGACATCACTTCAGGGAAACCTTTCGCAGAATCGTCGAGAAGAAGCCATGGGTGGATTCCGTAAGGGAAAGTACAAAATCATGGTGGCTACTGATATAGCAGCCAGAGGGATAGATATTACTACTGTGT
Source organism: Bdellovibrionota bacterium (assembly GCA_044238365.1). Taxonomy (GTDB): domain Bacteria; phylum Bdellovibrionota_C; class UBA2361; order UBA2361; family JBIIDM01; genus JBIIDM01. The sequence goes on from JBIIDM010000138.1 coordinate 6,279, forward strand.
CTCATGTTATAAATTACGATGTGCCTGAAACGCCTGAGACCTATACTCACCGAATTGGACGAACTGGGCGTGCTGAACGTAGCGGTGAGGCCTTTACCTTCGTTGATCGAGAAGAGGCTAGAAAGCTCCAAAGTATTGAACGATTTCTTGGTCGGGCAATTGAGCGCCGGACCGTTGATTTGAGTGGTTTTGTTGCACCTCCTAAGGAAGTGCGCCCAGAGAAGAGGGAGCGACGACCCTCAGTTGATGGTCGTTCCGACAATCGGCGGCCCTCTAATGGTGCTCGATCAACCGGTGGCAGGTCAAACGGTGGCAGGTCAAACGGTGGCAGGTCAAACGTCAACAGATCGAACTCTGGCAGAGACGCGCATACTCGAGCCAATGATAGCAGGGGTGAATATAGAGACTCGCGAGGTAGTGCTTCTGGTTCATCTGAGGACCGTGGATACGTAGCCCGTCGGTCGGAAGCTGATGGGCGAGGTCGAGGATTAGATAGTAGTAGCTTGGGGAGCAGACGACCAGAGAATAGTAGGGATAGTGGTTTTACCCGAGAGCGGAGTGAGTACCGCAGCAGTCATAGAGATGTTCCGGTTGAGGCGCCTCGGAGAGAAGAGCAACATAAGCCCGCACCGCAAAGTAGCGCCGTCTTTCCTCGTAAAGGAATTCGCATTCTAGGAAAGAAGCGGGAGAGTAGTGAAGTTGAGATTGTCCCGATGGTGCTTGAGAAGATGTAGTCTTAGGAGCTGTCCAGAAATAAACTGTGCATTTAACGCTCATCTTTACCCCACCTTTGAACGTTCTTCACTCGAAAATGCTCGGAATACTCCAGTATACCTGCGCATTTTCTCGCTCAGAACGTTTAAATTTAGGGCAAATCTGAGGGTTAAATGCACAGTTTATTTCTGGACAGCTCCTTACTGCCCGGTTACTCTGGAATTCTGTATACGTACAGTTTAGTACGCGTTTGCGGGACGATTAATTCCCGCAGATGTTTTTTTTCAGGTATTCTGAATTGATGGCTGATAATGAGGCTTCCTGGTTTCATTTCCCAGCACGCTTTGCGCCAGAGCTCCTCCATTGGTTGGGGAGATAGAAAGACATAAATGCACTCGTAGGTTGAGAATGAGTGCTTCCAATATGAACCAAGAAAGTACCGTGTCCCCGGAGTGACAAAGGATCGAACCCAGCTTATCAACCACAGGAGCGGACTCAATTCGATGCCATGAAGTTTTACGGGCGATGGAGTGGCGCGGCTTAACAGCGAGATTACTTTTCCGTTTCCACTTCCAACATCAAGGACGCTGGTAATTTTGTAATTGTGAATGAGAGAATTTAGGGTTGCTACTGTAGGTTCGGTAGTTCTGTAAAAGGGGACCCTTGTCCAGATTGTTGGTCCATACGCCAGCGCGAAGGGCAGGGTGCACACCAGGAACATTAATGGAAAGTAGTTATATTCAGCTGAGATTATCAGTGCGATTACCACAGTCGGAATAAGGATCCCGTGCAATATCTTCCACGGCCAGGTCATTCTTTGAACAGCAGCCAAGGTCAAGGAAGTTGCTGCGCTGATTAGTAATGCGCTCCAGGGAGTAAGTGAGAGTCTGACGAGAAGAAAGAGCACGAGAATGCTTACCGCCGTGTTTGCCGTAAGGCGGAGTATGTCAAAGATGAACTTCTGTTGAGAGTGTGAATACGGTTTCATCGTCAGTAGTCAAATATGTCATTGGGGGTAATTAATGGGTGGTTCGTTACATTTGGTTCATCATCACCGACATTGTCATCAGGGATATTCGTTGATAGATGTTCTGCGGTTGCATCATTCCTGGAATCTACCTTATTTTTTGGGCGTATTATTTCGATCGGTGAGAAAGAGTGTACTTTATTGTTTGGGGCAACTTTAGAATTCCATAGCGCCTCTGCACCCTTTAATTTGTCAGTCATGGCGTTATTGGCCGCTAAAGCCTCTGCACTCAAGACGTTGAACCGCATTTTTAGCGTTATTCTTCTGTTGGATGCCGCATCGGGTTTGCCCTTTATTTTCGGTTCCATATCCGCCCTTCCTACGATATTACGGAATCTTTCAGCAGCGACCCCCTGGCCTTGCATTAGCCGACGGGCAGAATTTGCACGGTCAGTTGAAAGTTCCCAGTTGCTATATGAACCATCTTTGCTCTGGTAGGGCTTTGAATCCGTATGCCCTATTATGTCAATTGTGTTGGATAATGGCTTAATGAGATCCGCAAGTTTCTGAAATGCAACTTTGGCCTGCGGATTGATAGTAGCGCTGCCACTCTCGAACATTGAGACCTTATCGGTATCCATGATCTCAATGTTTAGACCATCAGCATCGATCTTAACATCCAATTCCCCCAGGAGATTCTTAAGCTCCGGCGAGAGTTTAATTTCATTCCTAATCATTTCCTGCAGTTTAAGCAGTCCTTGTCTTTGCGCTTGTCTCTGTTCCTGCATCATGGCAATTTCTTCAAGATTTTTCGCCCCAAAATCCTCTTGGGACTTTTCCTTCTCTAGGTCATTCATTTTCCTTATAAGCTCTTTCAGCTCTTTTATTTTTCCGGAGATTATCTCAGCAAGCTTCTTCTCTTCTGACTCCTCCGTGCTCTTGGGAGGAGCTTGGACCTTCCCAGAATCTTCGCTGTTTCCTTTAAATTGGGCAGGAGGGATTCCGTCTACTAAGATACCGGGAGAACCATTTATAATTGTGATACCCTGTTTTTCACTAAAAATACCTGGCCTGCGAAAGTACGAGGCGATAGCCTGGCGGGTTGGTGATTCGGTGGTATTTAAGAGCCACATTACCATGAAGAATGCCATCATAGCGGTTACGAAATCGGCATAGGCAATTTTCCACGCACCTCCGTGGGCACCTCCATGGCCGCCTTTCTTTTTCTTGATGATTATAGTGGATTTTTCGTCAGCCATGCACCTTCTTTACGCCTTCTTGGCTTCCTTAATGATATCTTCCATTTCTTCGGCTCCGGGACGCACCATGTTTGGGATCGTCTTCCGGGCAAATTCCAACGCTATGGCCGGTGGATACCCTCCGGCAAATGCCACCATGCCTGCTTGAATGGCTTTGTACTGTGCCGATTGTTCGCGCACGACGTGTTCCATCTTTGTAGCTACTGGCCCAACGAAACCGTATGAGAGGAGAATTCCTAACATCGTTCCTAC
>JBIIDM010000273.1:0-2561 GCA_044238365.1 Bdellovibrionota bacterium
CTGCACTGGTGGATCGCTCGACCTCTGAAGTGGTGGCGGTTTGTTCCTCAATGGCTCCAGCAATTGACGTTGAGTAATCACAGATTTCCTGAATTACCGTGTCAACTGCTTGTAGCGAGGACGTAACAAGTTGGGTGCCACCCTGAATCTCACTTATGCTTTTGTTGATCTGTTCAGTCGCCTTCTGTGTTTCCCCGGCAAGTGCTTTCACTTCAGAGGCGACAACACCAAACCCAAGTCCAGCTTCCCCGGCTCTCGAAGCTTCGATCGTCGCATTAAGTGCAAGGAGGTTGGTCTGTCTTGCGATACTTTCAATAGCACGAGCAACCTCTGCGATTTTTTTGCTGCCCTCGGTAAGGGACGTTAATCGACCATTTGCGGAACGTGACTCGACTACGGCTTGATCAGCCTTTCTGACGGACTTTGAGGTATTATTGGATATCTCTTGAATGCTGGCCCCCATTTCGGTTGTCGCGGCCGCGGTAGCGGACATATTCGCCGATATTTCAGATGTTTGACTCATCGATTCCTGAATTGTTCTGACCGTCGCCCCGGATGCCAGAGCAATCTGGTCGCTGACCTGATTCAGCTTATTCTGGACCTCGACAAATGACTCAAAAACCGCCGTCAGATGCTGTCGCTTTTTCGTGACGTCGCCTGCGTATTTCACTACTTTATGGATACGGCCACTCGAATCTCTAACCGGAGTATACATGGCAGCGATCCAGATTTCATTTCCGGACTTTCCAAAGCGTTTCACTTCCCCTGTCATGGAGATACCCTCTGCCAGTTTGGACCAGAAGTTCCGATAGGAATCAGTCGTTACCCAGTGTTGATCGCAAAAGATTCGGTGGTGCTTTCCTATAATCTCATCAAGTCGGTACCCAACGGCCGAGGTGAAGTTATCATTCGCTGTCTGAATGATGCCGGTAGTGTCAAATTCAATTCTAGCGTAATTTTCATCGAGGGCGGCCAGGTTTTCAACGCTCGAACTATTGGAGACCGAGGCAGAATTTTCGCCCCCAACGCAAACAACCCGTTCAATCGCTCCGTTCGGAGCAACCACTGGTATTACCGAACAATCAAAGGGCTCCCACGTACCACGTGTGGTGACTAACTGCAACTTCATTTTCACGGGCTCTGATGAGCGCAAGACATCTTCAAACCGGCCTCCACCCTCTTCATCGGCAACCGAAGCGAGGATCTGTGTGTAATGAGCTCCGCGTACGGATTCGAGCGACGTGTCGAGTTGGTCGAGAACTGCCTTACTTACAGAAAGAACAACGCCCGTCGGGGTTATCTCAATGCAGGGTAACGCATTCGTCAGGGCCTCAAGGATTCGCGCGGGGTGCCTTTTGGCTTCTCCCGGAATCCGAGCTTCCTTTTCGTATATCTTCGTCTCTGATGGAGAACCAAATGAACTTAGTAGATCAGTAAACATTGACATAAAACCCTTACAGAGATGTAAAATAATCAGATTTAACTGCATGCAAAAGAAAGGTCTGAATGCCTTTTTGGCAGACACAGTCGTTGTAATTTGTGTTCGCAAGCCCAAATTACGACATCCGCCTTCCCCTCTAGTTAGCCATGAAAAAACCTTCCTTGGTTTTTTCATGGCGGCTCCAAGCTTTGAAAAACGCGGTAATCCGCGCATTTTAAAGTGTCGCCCAACCGCCTATCGGCGTCTGGTCTGGCCATCCATGGCCAGATAGTTCGCGGTATATTTGCAAGGTTTTGCCAAATATCCCCAAAAAACTTAGCAATTTTTTTCATGGAAAAAAAAGATCGCACGATCTTTTTCACCGTAAACCATCTACTAGTAGCCTTCCTCTGATCATGTGGAATCGCTATCCTATCAGGCTCATGAATAGGTTCGACACGGAGCAATCTTTTCTATAGTAGATTTCGAGCAATTTGTTCAGTATTCACTATGCACGCGACTGTACAGATCTATAACATTATTTCTTTTTGGATTGTCGAGAGCAATTTGATATTGTCCGAGTGACCCGTAAGCTGGGCGGTTACCTTGCCCCGCAGCCTTCGCCCGAGCAGATAAAGGTCGCCGATGGCATCGAGAATCTTGTGCCGAACGAACTCATCATTAAAACGAAGTGTTACGTTTAGCGGGCCCTGTTCGCCGATCAGTATGAAGTTATCGAAGCGTCCTCCCTGGGCCAATCCCTGTTTCTGAAGGTAGCCAATATCCTTCAAGAATCCGAAGGTTCTCGCGGGTGCGATAGCTGCCTTGTACTCTTCGGTTGTACCGAGCGTGTATGAGAGCCGTTGCAGACCAATTGGGCTGGGATACTTGAGTGTATAATCTACCGAGAAGCTATCTGCTGGTTCAATTTGAATCCATTCCTGGTCGTTGCCAACCCGAACCTTTTTGGGCACAGCTAGTTCGTACCAGGCTCCTTCCTGTTCTTCCACGCCCACCTGTTCGATGAGTTCGCAGAATTCCTTTGCCGAGCCGTCCATAACCGGTACTTCATCATTGCATTTAATTAATACGTTAGAGAGTCCGTATGCATGAAAGGCTGACAGAAGGTGTTCAACAGTGC
>JBIIDM010000274.1:0-2560 GCA_044238365.1 Bdellovibrionota bacterium
AGCTATTCCCGCTCGGCGCTCGGGCCCAGGGACTTCGTCCCTCTTCGCTGATCGCGAATTCACCCTGTGAATTCAGTGTGTTGTAGCTTTCATAGGCTGAACTGACATTAAAAAAACTACAATAGTGCGCGCAAATATTTTAAAAATATTGCTGTAATCTTTTGTATTTATTGAGAATTTTTTGACTCCGGGAACAGCTGGTCATCATATAATAACCTGCAATTGACTAGGCGTAAGACGGTATCAGTGCGACGTTCAAAGTGCAATATCGGTGGCCGGCAGTTTAAACCGGGAAGCAAGAGTCCGCATCAGAAAACACCAGCTGTCTGCGGCTAAAACCTGGTGAGTGGGTACCCTTTCGTGAATATATTCGAATAAGCCCCTGTCTCCTGTCATGTTGCGGTTAGGCGAATGGAGTGTGGTTCTGCGGGCTTATCAACGGACCAAAACAGAGGCGTGTTATTTTTTGGTAGGATCGTCTTTTCACTTTAGATTAGTAGGCGAGCGGGACGAACTATGGACGGAACGGTGAGGTTATAACGATCTTTATAACGATTTGCCTCTTTACTGGAAGTTGACTGCATTGAAAGGAGATTTTATGCACAAATCATTACTGAGTTCGTTCATTTTTACCGCTTTAGTCGGCACTGTCATTAATGTCCCAGTTGCTGTGTGTACCGAAGAAGTAGGAAAGGACGCGAAGGAAGAGATGGAACAGTTTGATCCTCAGTCGTATACTTGTGATCAGTTTCTTACTGATCTTGCGTCCCCAAAAGGATCTGGTCAGGAGGCTGGTATGGCCTTGATTTGGGCTCATGGCTTTCATAGTGCACTTTTCGGCACTGATGAAGTAGGCGCACTTAATGAGAAGGTTATTGGGGAGATTGCCGAACAGTACGCAACCTATTGCAAAGATAATAAGAAAGAGACCTTCTCGCGTGCTGCTTACACGTTAACTAAGGACGACGACGACGAAGAAGAATAAACGCTGAGATTCCTAAACCATACAACGATTATGGACGGGTTTATCGTAAATTATCCTGGCCACTCGGATTTTTCACGAGCCTTTTCCACCGTTCGTAAGTCAAAATGTGAAGATTCTCCATTCCAGCGGACCGTCGGTGCTTTAATCCGGGTTAAAGTGGAGGGCCCTAGTGTTCATAACGGGGGTCTCCGTGCTCTCGGGGGGGGGGGGCAAAGGCTGTAATTTGTAACACCATCGTAGGATTTTTTCAAAAAATGTAGAACTTTGTGATATTTAGGAGTAGCCCATCGGACTGGCCAGTTTTCGAGGTTCGAACTCCCCTTGCGAGGCCGTTGGCGCCACAGCGGTAAGTCCACGTTAACTCACTGTTAGTACACGAAATCTAGGGCTCGAGGAGGAGGAATCTTCGATTCGGAACGTACTGTCAGAGCAAAAAGTGCGGAGTTCGATGCCTGAAAGAAGCACAGATTGTGGGGCTATTATATGCCATTTTCGGAGAGCCTTTCGGGAAAATTCTTGTAGATGATGACTGAGTTGCTTGTGTCAACCTATGATCTTGTGAGAGTATATCTATTAGTTAATCGCGGGAGTTGTTGGTATCGTCTTGAACGTACATGTGACCGGTGCCCATATGCAGTCAGCAGATGAAATGCCGCAGCAACAACCGTTGTATATATATGTGATAGGAGCTGATAAGTGGGCAATAAATTGTATGTAGGTAATTTGGCGTATGGAATCTCGGATAGAGATCTTGAAAGGCTTTTCGGACAGTATGGTACTGTGCGGTCTGCTCGAGTGATCACTGACCGTGACTCTGGCAAATCCAAGGGATTTGCGTTTGTCGAAATGGATAGCGATGGTGAAGCTAAGGCTGCCATTGACGGATTGAATGGCAGTGAGCTTGAAGGCCGTGCTATGACCGTTAACGAAGCTCGTGCCAAGGAAGAAGGCGGTAGCGGTGGCGGACATCGTAGTGGCGGTGGCGGACATCGTGGTGGCGGCGGTCATCGCAGTGGGGATCGCTGGTAGTCGTCGTTGAAAGAGTAGGTCCGTTAGTTATTAAAAATGTTAACGCTACATTGTAGCTTAATAAAAAATAAGTCCTTTTATTGAAGGGTAAGTTTTTTTAGTAGGTAATGGCCTTCTTTTGCGTCTGCCCATGCTTGTTGTTGGGCCTGCCGAAGGTATCCGGAGTAGGAGAAAGCCGTAAAGTACGCATAACGTGCTGACTATTGGTCAGCTTATTGCGGCCGCTTTCATCTATTAGTTTCGTCCTGGGCGCGGCAACAACAGGGCAGGCATATTTTAAAATTTCTAGCAACTTCTCCACTTTATATAGTGAGAAGCTATCTTTTTCTAGCACTGTCCTTTCGCTCACACCGGCGCGGTGCGTAGACTTCAATGCTGTACCCAGAGTGCGATACGTGCGTAGCAAAGCCAATAGATAATTTCTTACCATCCTCTGTATCCCTTGACAGCTATTCCCGCTCGGCGCTCGGGCCCAGGGACTTCGTCCCTCTTCGCTGATCGCGAATTCACCCTGTGAATTCAGTGTGTTGTAGCTTTCATAGGCTG
>JBIIDM010000013.1:0-29741 GCA_044238365.1 Bdellovibrionota bacterium
TTACGAGCACGCATCCAATGTGAATTAACCAGAACATGAACTGTTTAAATATGTTCATGAATTCGAATGCAGAATCCGCTGCTCTTCCGTCAACGGTACTTTGGGAGGGTGAATGGGCGGTTATCATGTATCAAGGTCTCGAATTAAATTTGGGCAACGTTATAGCACGTTTTGTTACTTATATACCCGTTCCCACCCAAAAAGTCACAAAAAAATAGCAACCGGCAGCTTCTTTGCGGAGCAGATTTCCTGATGGGGGAAAATTTCATTAAAAATCAAGACGGTCCATTGTTGTCGTACAGAGCTTTTGAACTTGAAGCGGTACCTAAAAAGAGCAGTTGAGTGGGATAAAGTGGTCCCAGATAGTTGAAATTACGAAGAATTTAGCGATTTTTGATCGCAATTAAGTATCACCGATACGGTGAGACCCAAAATCGCTAAATTCGAAGTAAGTTCAGCTATCTGGGGCGCTTTAGAGCGCGAAACCGCTCTTTTTTAGGTTGAAGGAGCGAGTACGACCTTCTGAAACGAGGGACTAAAGAATGAGGAGCTCATTCCCTCGGGATGGTGGCAACCCTAGTTTTGGCATTGAACAAGCAGTCAGTAAAAAGACCAGTTGAGTGGGATACGTTAGATCGCGAAAATGAAAAAGTTAAAGACCTGAGTTCGACGTAAGAACAAAGGTAAATGGTTGAAATTGCTTTAGACACGAGAGGCGCGCAGTGATATAAAAGCGCAGGCGTAGCTTGCTACGTCGAGCATTTTATATCATGAGCAACGAAGTGGATGAAGTAATTTCAGCCAGTTACCGCAGTTCTTACGTCGAACTCAGGTTAAAGGATATTCTTTCTATAATTTACGAATCTCTTTGGGCGGGGCCCGTTCAGCCGTCTTCTCCCGATGACTCAAAAGCTGGTCTCCAACTTCAATCATGAACGAGATGCCTCTTATGATGGCGGTTTCACGTATCGTTGAAACTTTCGGGCGCGAATCTATCTTTTCCCAGCATCCATAAGCTAACTATGGCCGCCGTTCCCATTCTCCGCCTCCAGTTCACCCATACGCCCCCATCCAAAGCGCTCGCCTGGCAGAATAACGCATTCCCCGGGCCCCGAGAAAAACGGGAACTTTATACGGCCTTGGCAACCTTTGAATGACCAGATTCACAGGAGTTCACAAAGGAAGTTAGCTCTCGCTCAGCCTGTTCTTTTGAGTACGCGTATCGTTCAACTAATTTCGCGATAAAGACCTCCTTCTTTCCTTTGATGTTCGTAATTTCCTCCGGCGTGAGTTTTGAAAATTTTGCCTTTACCTGGCCCTTAATTTCTTCCCAGTTTTTTTCAAGATCATTGATGTTCATATTTGCCCCATTATTTATTTAAGTTAATTCAGGACAGCATTCACGCTCTCCGGATAGTAAGTATAGTTGTCGAGTTTGTTGATGCGTATGATCCGGCACAGGTTGGGGCCCTTCTTTTGTTTCTGGTTCCCATCGCCACAGGTTTATTTCAATGTATAAGCCAATTCAGTAATTCCTCGTCGCACGTGTGCTCCGTCGAACTATTGCTGCAAATCCAAAGAGAATCGCCTTACCGTCTGAGCGTACAGTTCCAAGGACGACGATGTTGATTTATTTTGGCGCGCGCCTTCGTCTCTAGAATCTTGTTTTCCTTTTTATTGTTAAATATAAAGCTATCTCCAAGTATGTACCAAAATAATATAAGTTTAGTACCAGTTTTTTCTCGTCTCGCGTCTTTAAGAATGCTATAACATTTAATTGTCCCAAATGTTCATGAAGTTTCCAGAAGTTAGACGATGTGATTGTTCACTCATAAGGGGGGTGCTCGTTATGCAAACAGACGGAATCGATCCATTTCAGTTTTTAAGATCGTTAAGTTTTTTTTCGAAGGTGTCGGTACGGGACTTAGAAAGTTTGGCTTACTCGTGTCAGCTCGGCCAAATCGCAGCGGGTGAGTATCTCTTTATGGAGGGGGAGGAGGAACCTTATAGTAGCTTTGTCGTCGTATCCGGGCGTGTGGCGATGCTTAAGTCGTCGATGAGCGGGAAGGAGCTGATTGTTCAGTTGCTTGAAGCGGCCGACGTATTTAGTCTATTACTATTGCTTGAGGGTGAAGGTCAGGCAGTGCAACTCTCGGCGAAGGCAATGTCAGCGACGACGGTGCTTTGGGTTCCTGTTGCTCAGTTTCGTTCTGTCCTGCATGGACATCCCGGGCTCTTTCGGGAGCTGATGGCCAATCTTCTTTCGACGCTACAGACATCGTACCGCCTATGTTTGGGGCTGGCGCATGATCACGTGGATGTCCGCATCGCCACGGCACTGTCTACCCTTGCCCAAAAAATTGGGAGGTCGGATGGTTCGAGCTCAAATGAAATTAGCCAGGGGTACACTGTGAATCTAACCCGCCAACAGTTAGCGGATTTGACCGGTACAACGTCCGAGACTGCTATAAGGGTGACGAGAGCGATGCATAAGCAGGGGTTGCTTGATATCCGTCGTCCTGGTGTAATACGGATTCCGAGTCTTAAGCTACTTGAGGAGGTTGCCCAGGGCTGGACTTAACGGGTCCCCGCGAGGGGTGGATGATTTCTTCGTCAAAAGCCTTATGTTGCTCCTTGCGAGGTACCGTAGTACCTCGCATACGCAAAAAAGACTTTTCCCTCGACCTTGAAAAATCTGATGAACGCGTACGTTACTTTTTCACTCCACCCGAGATAAGGAGCGTCAGATAGGGTTGTCTTTATCGAAGGCCGTTGGTTTTGGCAGTATTTAAGGCAATTATTCTGGCAACTATGATCGTAAGATAGAACTACCCCGTAACTCCCTTTAGAACCGGAAAGAATCGCGCGTCAGCATTAGCTCGGTAGGATGTCGCCATATCCGATGGTACTTAACCTTAGAGAGACTAAAATATAATATGTCATCTGAGGCTTAGGCGCCCTCCGATATTGAGGTTATCGCATCTGGAGAATGCAGTAAGATTATTTGAAAAGCTGTTGACATGGAGAAGGCGATTAAGAGGTATTCACTGACCGCGGCCAAAATGTGATCTAGGTTCACTTTCTCAGCGAAGGAGCTAGGCAAACGTTTCTCGGTAATTGAGAACCAATTGCACGGGATTTTGGACGTCGACTTCAGAGAGGATGCTTCAAGAGTAATAATAACTACCAACGGCCCGAAAAATCTCGGGATACTTAGAAGAGTTGCTCTAAATCTCAAGAAAAGGGAAATAAAAAACATGAAAAGCTTCAGAGCACGGCTAACCAACGTATATCTTGAGAAAATATGATTTCAATCTAGAGTCCTACCAGTAGTATTTCTCCCTGGACCTCCGGTGTCTGCTACTACGCAAATTTCTTGTTTAGATACAATATTGGATACACTTTCAAATTTCAGAGTGATATGGGGGATGTCTAGGTGAGTGTTGCATTGGTCAAATGCACAGAGGTGTATAAATGTAACATAAGGTAGAGCATCATTTTAAATATACTATTTGGAGTATGAAAAGTGAGTGACCTAATAATTGCTACTAATGTTTCGGAATTAGATAGTCCTGATTCAAGTAATGGTAAAGGAGTAGCTGAAGAAGTGAGTAGTCAAGAATTAGGAGTAGTTAAGATGCCTCGTGTGGCGGATCTTGATAATGCTCGTCTTGAACTGGCTGTAATAGCCGGTGTTTCTCCCCTTCCGCATGATTCGAAAGTACTTGTAGGCGCCGAAATTGGATATAACGGGGGAGGCGAGTTGGGAGGCCTGATAGGGGGAAATTTGGGGGGTAATGGAGATGGCCAACTCTACGCTGCCGCCACGGTTCGTCCTGGTGGTGGTAGTGTAGAGTTGGGGGCTGGTGTGGTTGCGCACATCAACCCTGATAAAGGTGGAGGGATGGGAGTTGGAGGTATAGCTTTCGCTAGGAATGATGTAGGTAAAGACAATTTTGTTGGTGTTCGAATAACTTATACTACAGATCCGATGGAAAAGTTGTCCGGGACCGGCAATGGGACAGAGTTTACAGCGGTAGTTGAATTAGGCCACAAGTTTAAATTATAAGCGCCGAAAGAAGAACGGTTTTGCTTTGCCAGCGTGATGTTCTTAGAAATCCTCCTGAAACATTGTTAAGTTTCACGAGGAATACTAATGAGAAGAGAGACCAAACCTCGGCGGAGAAGAAGTGTCAGGCAGAACAAAATCGACTTATCAAGGAACAACAAACTAGTGGTTTGTCAGTTAAGGATTTCTGCGAGCGTCATCAGCTGCAAGTAAGCACCTTCCATAAGTACCTAGGCAAAAGCTATTCGGTATATGACTCAAAGTTGGCAAATATTTCAAATAACCTGGTACTTAGGTCCTCTTTAGTTCGATAGCAGTCGATACCCAACCAAAAATGCTTTATCTGCTTCGCGAGAATTTATATTCAATTTAGCTAAGGAGAGTATGCGAGCAGATAAAAAATATATTGCAACTCAAACACGCAAAGCACCCTAGTATCGCCGAATTTATGACAAATATTCTATCCGCTCTGATTACCTACTCGTTGCAACCAAAGAAGCCCTCTTTAAAATTTCGAACATAGCAATTGGATGCCTCTCAAGCGCAAGACAAAATGGCGCTTGTCCCCGTTTGTTGCCCACTCGCTTAGGCCGAACTCAGGTTTTCTGGTTGGAGCATTGGTTTACATCAAATACCAAGATGGGTATAGTTAACCTACACGATTGTTAATCCATCTTGGAGACTTTTTATGAAAATCGCTATCTTGGGGTTCGGTAATGTTGGGAAGCAGTTGGCAAATCTGTTTAGTAAAGCTGGACACGAGATTATTATCGGGTTGCGCTCGTCCTCAAACCAAGAATTGACCTATCCCACAGCAACTTTCAAAGAGGCTGCTGAAATGGCGGATGTTGTCACACTAGCTATTCCTTTTGCTTATTGTGCCGATGTATTACCAGAGCTATCTGACTTGATAAAAGGAAAGATTGTGATCGACTGTACTAATCCGCTTAACGATGACTGGTCGCCAAAGCTGCTTGGGCAAGAAAACTCTGGATCTGAAGAAATAAGTCGTCTTCTACCAGGAGCGTATGTTGTCAAAGCGTTTAACACTATCTTTGCTGATGTAATGGATAGGCCAGTTATGAACGGACAAGCGATAACTGCATTTATTGCGGGAGATAGTGACGCAGCTAAACAGAAGGTCATTACTCTTGCTCGCGATATTGGCTATGCACCAGTTGATACTGGTCCACTCTATACGGCACGATATCTCGAAAGTATGGCTCATCTGAATATTCAGATTGCAGTTGGTCAAGGTGGCGGCACAAAGGCAGCCTTTGTTTATCTTCAATAAATTGTTTGAACGATTTGGGGTCGGGCGTATTTTCAAGATCAGGAATTAGCCGGTAAGAGCTGCGAGTTCTATTTTGCCATATTGAGCCATACTTTCGAGTATGATGAATCTCAGGGCGATTGAGAAGACGGCGGAGCCTTCTCTGGTTTTCAACGTTTTGTAGAGAGCGACAGCCTTGTGCGTATTGAGGTTGTCGCACACGAGAATCACTTTTTTGCGTCAGGGTACATGGTGTCCAATAAGTGCGTAATTTGACTTGCGCAGTCAGCCATTTCTCTCATATTCATGGTTATAACGTTCTGACTGTTTTGGTTCCATTGCTATCGCACGATAGAGGACCTAGCCCGGATTATTCACGAGAGCCCGCGCCACCAGAGTGGCTAAGGCAGCGAATTTTTACCCGAAAATAAGATTTTCAGATTTCCATGTGTTTCAACACTATGTCAGCCGTCATTGACAAGACGGGCAGATGGGTCTATCTCTTTTGGGTGACCATGCTCATCGTCTATGGTTTTTAAAACATGAACCACTGGTTGAAAATCGCATTGTGGCTGTTGTTACAATATTAAAAGGATACTTTCTTTATTGAACTGCACCCAGAGTGAGCAGAACTTGGGGACCGAAACAGGTCGGGGTGATGAGGGTACTCTTATATCAGTTAGTTTGTCCTTTTTTCTTCGTGCTCTGTGCATTGGCTGCGCCATACGTGTCGTTGTCCCAAACGCGACGGCCGCGTATTGTTAACGGAAGTAACGTACCTTCGTCTGAGTTTCCGGCGGTAACGCCGGTTATTTTGAATCAGCAATTCTTATGTACCGGTACATTGATCGCCCCCAAGTACGTGCTAACGGCAGCTCATTGTTTTTTTGATAGTGATAAAAGGAGGAATATTGGCGATACCGAGGCGGTTATGTATTTCAATGGCCAGCTATTCCGTTCAAAGAGGGTATACATCAATCCAGCCTACAACAGCTTTAATATTTGCGCCGATAGTGAACCTGATGCAGCACTTATCGAGATGGAACGAGAGGTGCTCGACATCCCCCCGGTGCAGCTAGCTCAATCACCTGTAGAAGTAAACAGCGTAGTCACCTTAGTTGGGTATGGCGAGGTCGGAAGAGGTGCGCTTGGTGCTATTCACAAGTTTCCCGAGCCGTTTACAGTCGAATACGGTATAGCATCGATCGATGCCATTGATACTACCTATATTGCCTGGACGTTCGATCATGGTGAAAGCAATACCGCACCGGGCGATTCCGGTAGCCCGGCTTTTTTGGATGACGGTGCAAGCCGGTATATAGTGGGCCTCACCTGCGGCGGGACTGGAAACTCTGAATTCGGAACCGTGAGCGTCGACACGCGGGCAGATATTCTTGGACAGTGGATAAATAGTGTTCTTGTTCCCGAGGCTCCATTGACTTTGTCGTCGGCCACCCTGCTCTTTTTCTCTCCGACGTCAGGGAGAAATTTTCTTGGAATAGTAGGGGAAATTTCGATTCCGGCTGGTTTCGTTCCCGCGGGAAAAATAGTAACAGTACGGATCGGAAAATTTACTGAGAACTTTCGGCTGACTGCACGAGGAACAGGTCATGGAGGGAGAACAGATAAGATTGCTCTTCGGGGTCCCCAGCGTCGCGGCGAGTTTTTAACATCAAGTCTCAATCTGCGTTTGAATATTAAGAGCCGAGCCGCGTTCCGGGCGCTTATGGAACTCGGCGTTCCGACCATGAGAGCTGCCCTACCTAGTCAGATCGTCCAATTGCCGGTAAGAATAGAGCTGGATGGACTGGTTTGGGAATCTTCAGCTGAGTTGCAGTTTCAATCGGAGCTGAGGGAGTGGCGGGTCGTATCAGGGTCATTCCGTGGTGCAAATCAAGTTCATAACAGGGGCGCAAAGACTCGCGCCATTCCCTGAAGAGTCTGTCGAATACGGCCATGGCTTGGTGAGTAGGAAAGCGAATTGCGTAGGAGCATCTTACACCAGGTGTTTAAGGCTTGGCAGAGAACCAGATCGTCACTGACAAGACCAATCTCGTAATTGAGGAGTAGACTGCGGATATCCATGTTTGCAGATCCAAAGATCGTGGTTTGCCGGTCAATTAGGACCAGTTTGGCGTGAAGCATGGTTTCTGTATATAGGTGTATTCGTACCCCCATTCGTTCAAGCTCATTTAAATAGCTCGCTCTAACGAAATCAGCGAGCAAGTGGTTCGATCGTCTCGGAACGAATAATTCGATGTCCACCCCTTTTCTAGCAGCTATGCAGAGGGCCTTTAATAATGTTTCATCTGGAATAAAATACGGAGTTACAATAGAAATGGTGTGCTCGGCGTGGAAAATTTCGTCAAGAATTCGGTCGTAGAGGACGTCTTCGGGCACATCCGGTCCGCTGGGGATAACTTCAAGAGTAGGAGAAGGGCTCTGATAGGGCGGTGGCGCAAAAGAGTGTTGCAGCATAGGATTGGCAGCCAGGGTTAAAGGGATGCCGGTGGCAAATCCCCAATCTGATTCAAAAATTGAGGTGCAGTCTATAACTGCGTCACCTTGTATTATAAAGTTTAGATCGCGCCAAGCACGCCGTCCAAAACCCAGATAGTGCTCCGCGAGATTCATGCCTCCTACAATGGCCTTCTGCCGATCAGCGATAATGATTTTTCTATGATTGCGTAAATTTGCGCGTCCTTTAAATGGCAGACGCATTAGGGGTAGGAATTTTTCAACCTTACCTCCAGCCTTTCTAAGGTCCTGAATGAGTGATTCGGGAGCCCAGAACGAACCTACACCATCTAGCAGTAGAAAGACTTCCACGCCATTTTCCGCCTTTTTTATAAGGAGTTCCAGAATTCTTCTGCCCGTTGCGTCATCTCCAAGTACAAAGGTAGAAATAGCTACAGAATAGTGGGCATTTGTAAGGAGATCTTCGACAGCAATCATGGCATCCCTGCTCTCAAAGAGAATCGGTATGGATTTACAGTACCGTTTTATATTTATTCCAAGTGCGAATGTACTGTTTTTTCGTACTCTCTTTAATTTTCGATTTCCGACGAGCAGGTAGAAGGGAATACCAAGGTAGGGGATAATCACGATCGCAAGAATCCAGGCTAGAGAACTCCCCGGGGTGCGTCTCTCCTGGAGTATGTTGCTTAACAAGTATATGATAAGAAGGCCCCCTGAAATTGAAAGCAGGTGCGGGATAATGTATGAATCGGGACTTGATGTTATCATGAGATGTTTACCGAACTATTGTAGTTGCCGAAAGAGGTGTTTTATCTGGGTAGCGTGTAACCGGTATAAAATACGAACGACGATGATAGTGGTCGATTATTTTTTTCAATCAAACCAGTTATGAAGCGAGGCACTATACAGACCGTGGATCTAGTTCGGCACGTAGTCAAGTGCGGCCATCCTGACTCGGACAATACAAGCGCAAATGAAGTGACGGTTAGTACTCTCAATATAGCTCATGGCAGGGGATTACGGACTCATCAGGCTCTTGTTAAGCCCGAAGTAATTAAAGACAACCTAGAAAGAATTGCTGCCCTCTTTTGGCAGGAAAAATCACAGATAGTCGCTATTCAGGAGGCTGATATTAAGTCGTTCTGGACGGGCAATATTAATCAGGTACGCGACCTTGCCGAGAGGTCGGGGTTCAGCATATCGGTGGCTGGTGCACATATGCAGCGCTATCGGCTTTCCTATGGGACGGCGTTGCTCTCGTCAGTGGCACTGACCAATCCGATATCGGTTACTTTCAAACCTGAGAAGCCGCTTCCGCCAAAGGGTGCCGTTATTGCCACATTTTATCTTGGAGGGGCCAATCCGATTCCGGTCGACATTGTCTCCGTACACCTGGATTTTGCGAGATCTGGAACCCGATTTCGTCAGATCTCTGAGCTAATTGATCTTTTGGCCTCTCGTAACAACCGGTGTATTGTGATGGGTGATTTCAATTGCGATTGGTCATCCGAGCAGTCCGCCTTACGGATTATTGCGCGAAAGCTAAACCTTATTGGATTCGATCCTCACGATAATACCCTGGAAACATTTCGATCCAGAGGAACTCGACTTGACTGGATATTGATCTCCAGAGATCTTCAATTCATTGAGCATCGCGTCCTGTCTGATCGTGTTTCCGATCATCAGCCTGTTACTGCTAGGATTGGGTTCTCACCTGCCAGAGGGTGATAGACGCGACTGGCAGGTAATGCTTGAATTCATGAGCAGGCAATTCTACAACTTCTTCTCATGTTCAAGGCATTGATGAATGTCCTTTATCGCAACATCAACTGATTTCAGCGCAGCTTCACGGTGTCCGCCAAAATCTTGTGAGGCCTGTTCCAAATCATTTTTTGCTTCCTCCAGAGCTTTAAGCGCATCATGAAGTTTTTGATGATGCTTCTTCTCAGTCTGTGTGGAGGGATTCATTCGTGCCTTTGCATCGTGCTCTGGAGCTGCCATGACGACAGAAGCAGAAGTAATGAATATGCCTGTTAGTAAGAGCTTGGAAAAAATATTTATGGTAGCCATAACTGTCCTTATTGAAATTAAATAAGACAAGATGAAAAACGTAGGTCGTACTGGATAAAAAGACCTGGCCCGGATTATTCACGAGCCCACAGCACCAGAGTGGCTAAGGCACCGAATCTTTCGACAATATCTTCGGTACCTTAACCACTCTGGCGGCGCGTTTCGTAAATAATCCGAACCAGTAACTATGACGGGGAGAGTCCGTTTAAGCGTCCAAGCTAAATAAGACTTCCCAGAGAGTATTTCTCAGACCAGGCGCATTGTTGTCTGATTTCGGGTAGTCTGGGTATGACCTTGCGCATGTTGTGCGGGATCGTGAATAATCCGGGCTAGGCTAAAAAACCCTGCGCTCTTCGCCATATGAGCGTAACGCCTGAAACAGCTCCTGATCATTGATAATTCTCGGCACCTTATTCTGCCCACCCAGCTTTCCCCTTTGAGCCATCCAGTCGCGGAAAGTCCCTGGTAGAACCGCCAGTCCCTTTGGTGGATTAAGACCAAATCCTTCTGCGCGGTGGGCGCAGTAGTCTTCATTTCGTTCCAGCAGCAAGGCATCTAGTGCTCGCAGGAAGGCGTCAAATGCTTCTTTGGACGGAGCTTCTGCACACTCCACGACGTAGAGATGTCCACCAAGTGCTTCAGTGCTTGAGGGATAAAGTGCTCCTACGGAAAAGTCTACAATATGAAGTCCGTGTTCCCTTGCGGCCCGGGTCACGCTTTCTTCAATTTCGATACCGATAAGGTGTTCGCCAAAGGCAGACAACATATACGAGGTGCGGCCGGTAATCAGCAGCCGTGGTGGAGCAGTTTCAACAAATGTTACGGTGTCTCCGATTACATAGGACCAGAGGCCTGAGCAAGTAGTAAGTATCACAGCATAGTTAACTCCCGTTTCGATGGTTTTCACCCAATGGCGCGTCGGTTGTGGTGAGTTAAGTTCGGCAAGCGGGACAAATTCAAAGAAGAGGTTGTGATCTAGATTTAATCGTAAGCCCTCGCCGTGCCTGCGGTCGGCGAGCGCTATGAACCCTTCGCTGGCTGGATACACTTCGCGGGTTTCAGCTGTATTGCCGGCCATAAGCGTGTCGAACTGTTCCTTGTAGGGACCAAAATGTACACCACCGTGCACCAGCATCTCCAGGTTTGGGTATATGTCCTTGAGTCGTGGAGTTGGGAGGTTAAGGTCTTTTGCGAGCGCATCTATAAATATCAGTAACCAACTTGGAACACCGCCAAGCAGCCGAACATCATGGGTAAGCGATTCTCTGGAGAGTCTTTCGATTTTCTCATTCCAGTTACTTAGTAGGGCGAGTTCCCGAGGGGGGAAGTAGCGAGACTTAATCCACCAGGGGGTTTTGAGTGCCTGAATGCCACTTAAGTCACCACTGAAGACACCTTCACTCACTTGGGTCAGCGCGGTACTTCCTCCAAGGAAGAATGTTGATCCAGCCCCAATTTTGGAATCCGGACGATTGTGAAGATGCCAGCACAGTAGATCCAACCCTGCCTTGGTGTTTGAGGCTACCATTTCATTGGTGCATGGAATATTCTTTGTTGCCCCAAGTGACGTGCCCGAGCTGACGCAAAAGAATGGCACAAGACCAGGCCAGGTACAATCAGTCAGGCGCGGATACATTGGTTCCCAATACTCTCTCCAGAAGTCTTCATATTTGCGCAGTGGAACCTTCTTTTGAAATTGTTGGACACTTGTTATTTCAGAAAAGGCGTGATCACGGCCAAATTTTGTGGAGGAGGCGGTTTTTATAAGTGATTTCAGTGTTTCTTCTTGAGCCTTGACAGGATCGAGGGATGAAAGTTTTTTAACACGCCGTCTGGCAATTATGCGAAGAAGTGGAGTGGTGTTGAACATGTGCGGGTTACCTGGCGAATAGGGGACTGATGGCTATGGCTACTCCTTGGACAGATGCCGCTCCGTAGGAAAGTAGAAGGTTTCTTGCAGCCCTCATGGAGGCTCCAGAACCTACAATGTCATCTACCAGTAGTACGTTCCGTCCGTGGAGCTTGTCACGAAAGGAGGACTTTATTGAAAGAGCGAGGTGCATATTTTCCTGTCTTAGTTTCACACTGAGTGAAGATTGCGGTGCCGAGCGGGGATTTCGAATCAGCAGATCGGTAACGGTGCCAAAAGATAATTCTCTTGAAATCAGGAGCGCCTGATTAAAGAGTCTCTCTCGAAGATGATGTTCTGATGGGGGCATTGGAACCAGAAGGTCGCACGATTCCTCAGCATTGAATAGATGTGGATAGAGGATTTGAAAGGTGGAATCGATTTGAGTGCCGAGAAATGAGAACATTCTTCGGGCTGGTGTAAATTTGGCCCTATGAAGCATCTGTCGTATAAATGGCGTGTAATGCCACTGAACATATAATCGCATAGTGTGCGCTTTTGCGCACTCAAAACTCGTCGAATTAGAAGTGGTGGCAGTGCCTGAATTCTGCAGGAGGCTTTTTTTTTCAGGATTGCCGCCGATTAATGGCAGCTCTATTGGCGAGGTAAGCCACGGGGCAAGCAGCCGCTCACGGTCGCAGAGGTGGCATAGTGGAAAGTTTGGTGACCAGACTCGGTGAGAACATACAAGGCACGTAGGAGGCAGGAACTGCGTGGAAAGTCGCTGCAACAGTCGAGGCTTAGGGGTAAGCGCATGAAGCGCACACCGTTGGTCTCCGATCGGGACAAATTCTTCAAACAAGCTGACGGCCATTGCAGTGTGCCCCAGTTTACTCAACGATTAAGGATCGTCCGGTCATTTCGGGGGGCGGCTGAATACCCATAATCGTGAGAATGGTAGGAGCAACATCGCAAAGCGCACCACCGGAAGCGAGCGAACAATCTTTCGGTCCCTGTACCAGAATCATCGGAACCGGGTTGGTTGTATGTGAGGTGTGTGGTGTATTATCTGCGTAGTTGATCATCTGCTCGCAATTTCCGTGATCGGCTATTAGGACAATACACCATTGCTGATTGATAAGAAACGGAACCAGCGAACTCAAGCAGGTATCAACCGCTTCAACGGCTGCGATGCCTGCCTTTAGAATGCCAGTGTGTCCAACCATGTCACAGTTGGCGTAGTTAAGGACACCAAAGGAGTAGGACGAAGTTTCGATCTTTGCTCGGAGTGCCGCCGTTAAGGGAAAGGCGCTCATCTCCGGTTTATGGTCATAGGTTGGAACGTCCTTTGGAGAAGGCACCAGAACGCGATCTTCGCCCTTTAAGAGAATTTCCTCACCGCCATTAAAAAAATAGGTTACGTGAGGGTATTTTTCCGTCTCAGCCGCTCGTATCTGGGTAAGCCCCTGATCACTTATAACCTCTCCGATATGGTTTCGAATTGGCGAGGGGGGGAAAAGCACCGGAAGTGCAAAATTCTCGTCATACTCGGTTAGCGTCAACGTTGTAGCCGACGTGAACGGTGATGAAACGGGGAATTCCGAGAATGTTGATGAAAGGAGCGCAGTTGTTATCTGGCGCATCCGGTCAGCGCGAAAGTTCCAGCAGAGAAGAGGGGCAGGCGAGGAGAGCTTATTCGGTGAATAATAGTCAAATCGCACGGGCGAAATGAATTCATCGCTCTCACCCGCGTTGTAGCGGGTTTTCAGGTATTCGAGTGGGGTGAGTGGAGTACCCTCTCCGTATCCAGTCATCACGGCAACGCCTCGTTGGGTGCGTTCCCAGCGGTTATCCCGATCCATTGAGAAATATCTCCCTGCAAGGCTCGCAATTTTGATTCTTGGATCGCTTTTGATTTCCGTATTGAGCAGCGTTAAGTACTCTAGGCCGCCATGTGGCGATGTATCCCTTCCATCGGTTATTATGTGCAGGTAGATGTGTTCTAGTTCCGGTGCTGCTGAGAGTAGTTTGAGCAGACCAATGAGGTGGTCTTGGTGTGAGTGTACGCCACCGTCGCTGAGTAACCCCATAAGGTGCACGCTCTTGCTCTGACTTACAGCCTGCGTAAATCTTATGAAGGGAGTCGCTTCCTTAATCGATCCATCCTTTATGCTTTCAGTTATTTTTACCAGGGATTGATTGACTACGCGTCCGGCACCGATATTGAGATGGCCGACTTCTGAATTGCCCATCTGTCCCTCGGGCAATCCCACCCGAACACCATGTGTTGTTAGTGTTGTGGAGGGATACTCTTTTAGTAGCCCATTGAGAAATGGCGCCCGGGCTTGAGCCCAAGCGTTGCCAACGGGATTGTCGTTAATTCCGAGTCCATCCAGAATTATGAGGAAGCACTTTTTCATCGTATTACTCTTCAGGCAGCAGCAGTTGAGGAACTAGGTAGGAGCGTTGTGTCAGTAAGAAGTGACCGGAGGGCAGCCCGCGCACCATCAACGCGCCCTTGTTCAAGCTGCAGTAGCCCTTGAAGAAAGGCAAATTCTTCGCGGTGGCTGTGCAGTTCCTCGGCGTCATTCTGCTCGAGTAACGAACGAGCTGACTGGAGAGTTTGAGCCGCTTGGTCGAATAGTTGCGTTTCGATTGCCATACGTGCTGAAACCAGATGCACCTGTGCGATCAGTCCCAACCCAAGGGATTCCTTTGTAAGCTGATGTATAACCGCGAAGGCGTCTTTATAGTTACCACTTCTGCGAGCAGTGATGGCGAGCCCACGAAGCAACGATTCGTCTCGCGTTTGTTTTATGCCGGTCCCGAGCAATTTGACTCCCTCACTCGGTTTTCCACCTTCCAGGAGTAACTGCGATACGTACCCATACGTTTCCGAGACGAGGGGAAATCGCTTTATCAATCGGCGCCCGATCGTAATCTGTTCATCTACGGGAGCGTTCAAGCTTATGCTCTTAAGTTGGAGCAGTCCAACTTTTGCGCCAAGTGCTTCGCCCTCGGCCGAATAGGGCGCGGATTCAATCATTGCGCAGTACTCTTGGGCATCTGCATGGTTTCCATTGGCAAGGCACAGCCGAGTTGCCTCTTGAGCTACATAGGGTGTGGTTTCGAGCGACAGAATATGTGAAAGGTTATCGAGAGCACCGCTCTTATTATCAAGCCTTTCGTGAAGTGCTGCACAACGCAATAGAATCTCAATATTATCGGGATAGACACTCTTTATTGCCGTAAGGTCTTTCAACGCCTGGCGATAGTCTCCAAGCGCCTCAACTGCTCGAGATTGTTCAATCGCGGCTATATAGTCTGTCGGGTCAAGTCTAGTGAGGTCACTCCAGAGTAGCCGCGCCTTTTCCCACTGACGGGTTGCTGAGGCTTCTCGTGCTTCGGAGATTTTCTTATAAAATTCATGTGATTTCTTGAGCTCGCGTCTTAGTTTCCATGACGCATACGTTTCAGGCGCCCCCCTCAGTACACCAGCGATGGACGAACATACGACTCCAGCACAGAATACCACAATCACCAATGTGCCAAGTGAGTAGTTCTCTAGTTTCCAGGACTCGAGAAGTGTCAAAGTCACGGTTGCTTGGTTCTGACTGATGATACGGAGCAGTGCTGCCAAGATGGATAGGGCAAGTACAAGGCGGATGAATCGCAAGATCATAGGAGTTACTTTTAATTGATCGTGAATACGTTTATGACTTATTGCGGTAAGCAGGATTGGAATTCTGACTTTACTACGGTGAAAGCTACCCGACTCCCGGATATGAGTCAAAGATATCTTTGACTGGCAGCTATAACCCAATTACCCGGCAACTGGAATCTCGCAATGATACCGGTTCGAATTCAAAAAGTCAGTAAGAGGATTAAGATATCGCACTGGGCTCACACAAGGGTGCACCTCGTACGTTCAGGCCCGACGAGGAATTAAAAGCCTCGAAAAAAACCCGTTCGAATTTACCCAGCCTGGATCCTGGGCTATTTCGAACGGGTTGCCGTATACGACCAAGTCAACTCACTCAACTGTGCGAAAAATTAGGCCGCCGAGTTCAACTTGGCTTCTCCCTTCGTTACCCAGCCACCCTCGGGAGTCTGAGAAACGACACCTCTTTTGGCTTTGCTCCAAAACCCTTCCAAGTCATAAAGTTCTCGGGTTGACTCGTAAAATACGTGCACTATGACCGACCCATAATCAAGAACCACCCATTGTCCTCGGTCAAGTCCCTCGATTGCTACAGGCTTGAGTCCTGCCTCTAAGAGCGTATCATAAATTCTGTTTGAAATTCCTTGCACCTGACGATCCGATCTTCCAGACACCACGATAAAGCGATCGGTAATGTCCGAAAAACCTTCCATGTTAAGTACGACAATATCGTTGCCTTTGGCCTCGATGCTCGCATCGACGATCTCCTTTACGAGATCATCTACCGCAAATGCATTGTCTTCTGCTCTGTACTCCTCTGCTCTGTACTCCATTGCAGCGAGTAAGTCGTACGATGGAAGGGTACCATTCTTCATAAGCTTCCTGTAAAGGTAAACGTTGTAATGAACATCTAACTACGGTTGCGGAAAAAGGCAAGAAAAGAGTCGCAATCGAACAGGTGTCGATCGAAACTTTTGAAGAGGCTCTAAATTTGGAGTGTAAGATTGTCGTAAGTTGTTGATTGGTCGTTAGGTTCGCCAATGAACCAAAACATACCCGCAGTCTTATTAAAGTAGACCGACATGCCCGACCGGTACTGCCCGACCGGATGATACTCAGTGCGATTAATCCGCCTGGTACCAAATGTGAAGATTTCGCTATGATAATCCCCTCATATTTAAAGAGTACAGTTCCCCTAAAATAAATGTCAGCCTTTACGCTCGAAATAGTAACATGAAAAACAGCACCTATAAGTAGGATAAGAGGATTTTGTAAGGTTATTCAAGAGAAATCTTTGTTGGTGTTCGCGGCGGGGCGTGGAGTTGAGAGTAAGTTGTTGAAATATCTAAGGATAGATGGGGTGTGGCAGGGGAGAGTAAGTCGGTACCTGCTACGTTGGGCTGTCCGAAGCCGAGGGGCGAGTACCGCGGTACAGCTTGTAATGCAACACCGGTTAAAGGGTTCTCTGAAAGTGGCGCAGGAGAGAGGGTCAAGGTGCGGGAATAACGTGCTGCCTAGAAAAGGCTCGCGAGAATGGCTGAGACTTAAGATATTGATTACCAAGTGTACAGAAAGGTTACTCATTAAATTTAGACAAAATGATGGCGGGCGGCTGTCAAGCGCTGTTTGGACGAAGTGTCTAAGGTATCTGAGAGGTTTTTATGGTTGGGGTGGAGTAGTCGGAGTGAGAATCTGAGGGGTTTTTATGGTTGGGGTGGAGTAGTCGGAGTGAGTAGTCCGAGTGGAGTAGTCGGAGTAAGGTTTGCGGTTACTGTATTTCTTCTTTTAGCGCGAGTTTGTTCATAAAAGAAGCTGTTTCCTGTTTAAATGGACATGCCGTTTTTGCGAGGGCTTCTCGTACTCCGTCTCGATCTTCTCTCGAGCGATTCTGATTAAATTTGAACTTAGCCTCAAATTTCTCAATCACTACTTGAAATCCAACTATCGCTTTCAACTCAATATCCATAATGCTCTCCATAAGAGAGTGATCCCATGTGGAGGCTTCTTTTTTCTCATAGATCTGTACAAGAGCTTCTACCATTGGTCTAAGTAGCACCGGGTCGTGGATGAGTTGTGGTTTTCCATATGCATGAACAGCTGAATAATTCCAAGTTGGTACTGCTATTTGATTTTCATACCAGCCTGGCGAAATGTATGCGTGAGGCCCTGTAAAAACAACCAACACCTGCGTTTCTGGTGTCCAGGTTTTCCAAAGAGGATTTGCACGAGCCATGTGGGCACTTAACATGCCCCGCTCCCCTGCTTCAGTATCTATTATAAATGGAAGATGGGTTGCAGAAGGCGAGTTGCCGTGTTGACTGAATATGGTTGCAAAACTGTGAGTCTTTATAAACTCGTGGATAGTTTTAATATCGTTGACGGTGAATGAATGCGGAGTATACATCAGTAATTAATCCTAATGGGAGGGAAGGCTTCCAAGAAAGGTGAAATATACCACCAATTAAAAACATACGATACTAGGGCGCCCTTAAAAGCCGCATCATGAACTCACCTCTAAGCGATTTTCTGTATCAGAAGGGAGTAATGGCTCGGGAAAATTTGGTAGGCTTGATCTTAAAATGCCGGATCTAATTGAGAGTAATGCGTAATGAGTTTTTATGATAATATCAGCAACTCTTGCAATTTTGGCAAACCACTACAGACCGATCTCTCGTAGCCCCTTTTGCCACGGCAGACAGGTAACACCTCCGATTCGTTTTGGATTCGGGTCCCTACTAAAACAGAACATCTCACTGTTTGCTACGTTTCTGCCGAGTCCTTCCAGGTGCCTTAGGTCTCGCTCGTCCACTAACTCTTTCGATTTAATCTCAATCAAGGCTCTGGGCAGTCCAGGCCTTTCAACTATCAGGTCAATCTCAGCATCATCATAGGTTTTAAGGTAGGAGAGTTCATAGTCCTTGCGCGAGTAATGATTGAGCTTAATAATCTCATTGATGATGAAATGCTCGAAGGCTATGCCAAATGCTTGTGTGCTCGGGGCGAGCCCAATGGTCAGGGTTCTATTGAGGGAGCGACGCACTCCCTCATCGAAGAGGTAGAACTTTGGGTTGCCAAGTTGGCGTTTACGAACTGATTCGTGGAAAGGCTGAAGCAAGAACCCTATTAAGGTGTCTTCCAGAATCTGGAAGTAGGACTGTACGGTTTTTACCGCAACTCCAGTATCGCGAGCAAGATTGGTGTAGTTAATGATCTGTCCGCTAGTCTGAGCAGCCACTTGCAAGAACCGTCTAAAAGGATCGAGCTTGCGGACGATTTGTTCTTCGGCTATCTCCTCTTTGAGGTAGGTGGCAACGTAGGACTGGAGGTAGAGTTGCCGCTCTTCCGGGGTCGAATACTCCCAGATCTTTGGGAGTGTCCCCCACTGGAGGGCTGTAATAAGATCAAAGCGCTCTCCTAGCTCGGCCTCTGAATAAGGAAAGAGCTGGTAGGTAAAGGCGCGACCAGCAAGCAGGTTAGCTCCACCCCGCTTTAGTTTGCGCGCGCTCGAACCGGAGAGGGCAAAGGTAAATTCGGATTTCTCTATGCGATCATGAACGAGATCGAGGAGCTGTGGAGCCTTTTGAACTTCATCGATGAAGACGTATTTCGTTGTAGCAGGCAGCGCCTGAAGCCGTCGCAGGAGCTCACGCGGGTCCAGCGCGAAGATTTGAGACTCCACCGGGTCGAGGAGGTTTATTGATAGGGTGCGGGCAGGATCAAGTAATCGATCAAGCAGGAAGGTTTTACCGGTTCCGCGAGCGCCAAAAAGGAAAAAACTGTGATTTGTTAGTATGTTAATTGTTCGGTTGACCATACTACATATTTTAGGCCAATTCGAGGACTACAGTCAATGCCCTACCTCGGATTATTCACTCCGGAGTAGGGCAGGTACTTATGGAATATTTTACGAGTGTAAACAGAAGGTACTTAATAATTCTGGGAAAATGAGCGGGGGCGTTTACAGAGCCCTTTTCTTAGGGCGGGTATTTTAAAGGTTTTTATGGTTGGCGTGGAGTATGGGAGTGAACTCCTTGCCTAGGATCCTGTGATTTTTTCAAGGCATGTGGGGGCGGATCACCGATTGGCGTACCTTAGCAACTTGCCATCCCGAACCGATGACAACGCCGAACGACAATAAAGTAGGGATGAGTCTGCTTAATCCTTCCTTGAACCATTCTTCGAAACCCGGATTGGGTGACGCTTTGCCAATCCACCATATGGTGATGAGCCAAGCAAGCCCGTGGAGGAAGGGTACGCAACATGCCGCGGGAGTATGCGAAGGTATCAGCCGTTTTACCGCCACAGCAGACACGAAATGACTGAAAAAAAGCGGTAGTGCAAAGAGTGCTCCCGCGTAAAGTACGAAAATTGCCAGCAGCAGTAGAGTGCCTAGTGATTTCGGCGTCGCATAGAATAGTACTGAAAGGATTATTCCGGTGTATGCAGAGAGGATGCAGCCTTGCATGCTAAGCGAAAAAGCGGACGGCATGGTCCCTTTTGTTGTCCAATTTGTGCCTCATGGTATCCCCCCGTTCAATCAGCCTTCCCCGCAAGAGCCTTCCACGCCAATATAATCAAGTCACCAACCCCATCACCCGTGGCCGTAGACAAAGAAGTAACCGCCAAGGCCGGCTGAAGCAGCGATTTGGTCTTCGCCAAAGCCTCCTTTACTCGCTCGTGCAGCGCAGCAGCATTACTCCAGCGGGATATCCACAGATCTCGCTTTGTAATAACGATCACCTGCGGCAGTGACTGAAGCAGGGATGAGAAACTTGCCAGCTCATGGTTGATCGCGAGCACCCGGTTGACGATTTCTTCAATTGACGAATCATCGGAGGCTTGCTCGTCAGCCATCAATGCTTCTCCGTCAACAAGGTGAAGCAGAAGCCGTGTTCGTTCTATATGTTTAAGAAAGCGAATGCCCAGACCCTTTCCATTATGGGCACCCTCTATAAGTCCCGGAATATCGGCAGCAACAAAGTGGGCTCCTTCGGTGACTCGGACAACACCGAGTGATGGAGTGAGGGTGGTAAAGGGATACGAGCCAACTTGCGGTTTTGCGGCGCTGATAGAACGCAGTAACGAGGACTTTCCAGCATTTGGAAATCCAACTATGGCGACATCGGCCATTAACTTGAGCGAGAGTTTTACGAGAAACCCCTGCGAGGCACCGCCTGGTTGTGCATAGTCTGGTGCCTGTCGGGTTGCGGACTTGAAGAAGTCATTTCCCTTTCCTCCTTGGCCGCCCTTGGCTACCGTTACCTCAGGATGATCCGGAGTAATATCGCTGTAAAAACGGGGGAACTCTGCGCCTGCCCGCGTTTTTCGTTTGACTTCAGTTTCTGGATCGTTCGCGGCCGGATCGTTCGCGGGTAGTTTGTCGGTCCACTCCAAGTAATTATCCTCCTCGTTGGCCTCATCGGTACTGGTAGCAGATTCTGATTGACCAGATTCTGATTGATGCGAGGGAGATCTGTTCTTTGAATTAAGCCCTGGCACGGCTGTTGCGATTGGCTCAAGCAAATGTACCTCGGTGCCGAAGGGTACTTCGACTATTAGGTCTTTTCCACTCCGGCCAGACTTGTTTCGACCGGCGCCCGCATGTCCATTTTCTGCTTTTAGGACAGGTTTGTATTTTAGGTCAATGAGGGTTGATAGAGAGGGGCTTCCACGGAATATAATCGATCCCCCCGAGCCTCCATCACCACCGTCGGGGCCGCCGAAGGGGACATACTTCTCTCGGCGAAAACTGACGGCACCGGGTCCTCCGGCGCCGCTTTCCACTGTTACTGTGACCTCGTCGATAAACTTCATCTGAGCATCTTATGGGGAGCCTTACTTAGGTTACTCTGCGCTTGCTTCAGCTGTTGCTTCAATAGCGACAGGTCGTATATTTACGGTTCGTCGACGTCCTTCTTTGAACTCAACAACACCATCAATTAACGCGAAGAGGGTAAAATCACCACCAGTTCCAACATTTCTGCCAGCATGGTAAGAGCTGCCACGTTGTCGGACGAGGATATTACCTGCCCTAACTACTTGTCCGCCGTATCTCTTTATTCCAAGTCGTTTTCCACGACTGTCTCGTCCGTTGGTTGTACTTCCGCCAGCTTTTTTATGTGCCATCTGCTTTTTTCGCCTCTAATAATACTTTAACCCCTTCTGACGATTCGTTGACGTGTCACCGATCAGAAAGGGGTAATAGGCCTATACCTGTTCAAGTTTACCAATTTTTAATTCGGTAAGATCCTGTCGATGTCCGATTGTCTTCTTGTATTGTTGTCTTCGACGCTTTTTGAATACTCGAATCTTGTCACCGCGAGTATGGCGCACGACTTTGGCGGACACGGAAGCGCCAGCGATATACGGTGTTCCAACGATTAAATCGTCTATGCTCTTGGGAGTCCGAATAAGAAGAACCTGTTCAAGTTTGACGCTTGAACCTTCTTCAGCGTCCATTCTGTTTACAGTGATGATATCGCCTTCCACGACACGGTACTGATGACCACCGGCTTCGATCACAATATAGTTATCTTCCACCTTTGGTGCCGCCGCCTCAGCTTCCGGTTTTTTTGTTTTGATTTTCTTAGGTGCTTCAGGTGTTGAAACCTTTACATCTTCGGTTGTTGTTTCAGACATGATTACTTTCTCTAGTTTAATTTAAATTACGCCAAGGCATAAATACGCACATTCCCGGGAGATAATACCATTAATCATTCGAATTCTAGGGTGCTACTAAAGTTTGCCTCCACGTTTCGAATGTTCCTCTCACCGAAAAACAGCGCATCTTCTTGAAGAGTGTGTCTGTCTAGACAGGCACAACTAACAGGCCCCCGCGTATGTGTAATCTTACGCACGCAACAGCCAACCAACGGTTTTTCAAGAAATTATGCTATATCCCTACAATTTACTTTTTTCCAACTAATATACCTTCGCTTATTCAAGCGTTCGCTCTATATTTGAGTGTCCTTAGAACATACACGGCTAAGAACCGCCTGACTTTTCAGTCTACGGACCAACCTACTTCGCTAAGGTTGATA
The DNA here is from genome assembly GCA_044238365.1 of Bdellovibrionota bacterium. Classification (GTDB taxonomy): domain Bacteria; phylum Bdellovibrionota_C; class UBA2361; order UBA2361; family JBIIDM01; genus JBIIDM01. The sequence continues at coordinate 22,441 of JBIIDM010000013.1, forward strand.
GTCTTCAATTGGAATTAGCACCTCCCATGTAGCAACAGGTCACGACCAAATAATTACCAATCGTACGTTACTCAGCTTACATTATCAAGATTACATCTGAAGTAATGGCGACCAGAAAATGCATTTACGTAAGGGTAAGGGTGCCAGAGGATACCTTATTATGACGGTTGAGAGCAAGGGGTTACCCTATTTTATAGATCCCCATAACGGCTGCTAGCACACCAGCCACGACTGCGACGGCCCAGAAGCGTGTCGCTAGGTGCGGTTTACGGTACCCGAGGAATAGAAGCGCTCCGATACCAAGCCAGATGGAGAGTTTTACAAGGACCCAGAACGGAAATCCACTAATGCCCAGCTTAGCCAGCATCCCGAATCCGCTAACCAATAAAAGGATCAGCCCAACGCCATGCGTTATTGCGACCATTTTTCGCAGGCGGTTCTCCGTTTTGGTCCCGCCATTGCTGACATAGACAAAGACTCCACCCAGTGATGAAAAAACTAATAACAGACCAAGAATATGCAGGATTTTATAGATATCGTATGGCATAGCGTTAAGGGTTTCCTTGAAATGAAACGCAGCTCTTAGCCCAAATAGGGGCTGAAACCTACATTTTAGGGAACTGCTGGGTCCCTGGTTCTTAAAGCGAACGCGGGCTCGAGATCGTTAATCTTAAACGGTTTCTAACACGTAAAGCAGCCCAAGTCTATCAACCAGTTCGACGTAAGAACTGCGGTAAATGGCTGAAATTACTTCATCCACTTCGTTGCTCATGATATAAAATGCTCAACTTAGCAAGCTTCAGCCTGCGCTTTTATATTGCTCGCGCCTCGTGTCTAAAGCAATTTCAACCAGTTAACTTTGTTCTTACGTCGAACTCAGGGTATCAAATTGACCACAAGCTCTATGATCGAATCAGGTCGTTCTAGAAGATAAAACCACGCCTGCTTCAGTATCGACTTTTCATTTCTACAAATTGTGACGAACTAGAAATCATGAGGTTGAAGATGTTCACAATCGTAGGGGTAGGAATATGGGAGCAAGTTACAAGCAAAGAGTCGACATTATAAAAGTTCTTCTGGGAGATGAGGAGTACTGTTCCATATCCTGTGGCGAATGTGTCGACGGGGTGTACTCAGTAGCAGAAATCTCTGCCTCTAAAGGTGGTTACCTAATTGACTATATAGTTCGCGACAGTATCGAGCATCTGGACCAGGTGAAAGTGTTCTTTGAGCTCCTGAATGATGGGTGGCTTTTTTCAGGAGTTAGGACGATGCACGATTCGAACGGGGAGCACTCGGAGGTCCCTATCTGTGTTACATTAGACGACGAGGGCGTGGACGCCGTTCTTCAAATGGCCGCGCAAACCAGAGAGCACTGAAAACGCGGAGGAAGAGCTCTAGCCCGGATTATTCACGAGCCACACCACCTGAGCGGTTAATGCACTGAATCTTCCGGCGAAAATGAGATTTTCAGACTTCCATGTGTCTCGACACTATGTCAGCCTAAAAATCTCATTTTCGCCAAAATCTTCAGCACCTTAACCGCTCAGGAGGCGCGTCTCGTGAATAATCCGGGCTAGTGTTTTTCCAAATCTACAATAGCAAACTCTTTACTTCTGGTTTTAGCGGTGCCCCGTGATACCGCGCATCTGTAAAACAATCGCTTCCGGATAGGCGCTTCCCATAGGGCGCAAAGGAATTTTCGGCGCCGTGGTGCCCGCTTTTTCAGGCGGAGGGCAGGGGGATAATGTAATGGGGTGGTTAAACATTACGATGATACCTGCGAACTTTTAAGGAAGCGTTTGATTCTGCATGTCTAACTGAGTGGTATTTGACAGCAACAACGCCCAGAATTTATCTAACATTACAGTTACTTGAGCAATCTTTATCTGCCTGATTGAACAAAGCTCTCGATCCGGTGTTGATGCGTATTATGTCCCTAAAAAGGCCCCGAGTCTGATCCATCGCTTGATTATGCACTGCACCTTCCCTATAATTCTTTGGTTTAAAATGCGGTAACGATTCGAAATCACAGGGTGCACAGACAGTGAATACTACACCAACAGCTAATAGAAGTTCTGAAGAGTCAATCAAGGGTGGGCAAACGGCCGCTGGATATAGGGGCCGTCGAGTGGTCGTTACTGGCATTGGGGGGGTTACGCCCTTGGGCCTTGATATGAAGGAAACCTGGGAAGGTGCTATCCAAGGACGTTCAGGTATTGGCGCAATTACACGCTTTAACGCGGAAGCCTTTGCCTGCCGGTTTGCAGGTGAGGTTAAGAACTTCGATCCTAACAATTACTTTGACGCCAAGGAAGTGAAAAAAGTGGATCTGTTTACCCAGTTCGCTGTCGCGGCGGCCCGAGAGGCTATGACGGACGCCGGGTGCGGGGACACACTCCCGTATGAGAACGCCCGGGTAGGGTGCATCCTTGGGGTGGGCATCGGTGGCTTGGCGGTCCTCGAGAAAAACCATGAACAATATCTCACTGGGGGGCCGCGAAAGATCTCCCCATTTCTGATTCCCGGTATGATTACCAACATGGGACCTGGGATTATTGGAATCAAGCATGGTCTTAAGGGGGTAAACTACACTATTCAAAGTGCCTGTACTTCGGCATCGCATGCTCTTGGAGAGGCCTATCGCATGGTAAGTTGTGGTCTACAGGATATGGTGGTCACCGGTGGAGCTGAAGCTGCCATCACGCCGATCGGTATTGGTGGGTTCTGTTCCATGAAGGCTTTGTCAACCCGCAATGACGATCCCCAGACTGCATCACGACCTTTTGACCGGGACCGTGATGGCTTTGTAATGGGGGAAGGAGCCGTGGCACTTGTAGTGGAGTCACTGGAAAATGCGTTGGCGCGTGGAGCCGCGATTTACGGTGAGATAATAGGATATGGTTTTTCTTGTGATGCATTTCATATGACAGCCCCGTGCGTCGATGGAGCTGGTGCCGTAGCTTCAATGCAAGCAGCACTAGCCTATGCTGGAATTCGCCCTGAAGAGGTCGATTACGTCAATGCCCATGGCACCTCGACACCTGCCAATGATGTGGCTGAGACGGCAGCGATTAAGACAGTTTTTGGGACCTATGCCCGGGAGGGGCTTGCTGTCAGCTCTACGAAATCAGTAACCGGTCATTTGCTTGGCGCTGCTGGTGCGGTAGAGGCTGCGTTCTGTTTATTGGCATTAAAGAACGGAATCATCCCGCCTACAGCAACATTGCAGAATCCGGATCCGGAGTGTGATCTTGATTACGTGCAGGGCAAAGCTCGAAAGAAGGATATCCGAATTGCAGCAAGTAATTCATTCGGATTTGGTGGTACTAATGCTACTTTGATATTTGGGAAGATTTAGCCGGGAATCATTACGAATCTGAGTTCGGCCTGACCACGGTAGTTAGCGGCTGAAATTGTGCACCCGCATCGTATGTTCAGGTTTCAAAAAGAACACCTTAGCTCGTAATTATTTACGAAACGCGCCTCTCTGTATGGATGACGATCTCAACGACGAACGTATTCGAGCGGAAGATATTTTGCTCGGATCGCTAGGATATGGGGAAGGAGCTAGGGTTCTAAGCGTCTGTCGTACTTTCGCAGGTTATTCAGGGAGAGGAGCCTGGAATGATGGAGAGGAGTTTGAGTTCCAGAGCGAGGGCGACCTTGAACATCTTGAGGAGTGGGCGCTCGGGATTCTAACCAAGGTACTTAGCTAGTGACACTGAGGAAAACACCCATCAAATTATAGTTGGGTTTAATAGTGATTCTCCCGGTGATTAATTGTTTGTTTACCTTGGTTATTTCGAGTAATTTTTACTGCTGAATCAGGCCCCAAAAGTAGTTTTTATACCCCGGGTCCGCCCGATCATGTTCTGATCATGTAACGTGGATATTCTTCACAGGAAATTTGTTTTTTCACGAACCGATTGAAAAATACGCAAAACTGAATTACTAATGGCGGCGGGCCCGTGAGGGTAGTGTTGGCCTGTTTTCTAGTAGACCTCTAACGAAAACGTATTCAAAGTCGCCTCAAGGCTCTTGATCTGAGTTCGACGTAAGAACCGCGGTAACTGACTGAAATTGCTTCATCTACTTCGTTGCTCATGATATAAAATGCTCGATGTGGCAAGCTACGCCTGCGCTTCTATATCACTAGCGCCTCTCGTCTAAAGCAATTTCAACCAGTTGCCGTTTTTCTGACGTCGAACTTAGGTTCTTACCGTTCTGGAAATTAGTGCGGATTTGAGAAAGTCAAAGCCGCGTTATTTTTTTTTGCGAAGCGCTACATTTTACTAGATTGCCGTGTACTGACCGCTCGGTGACTTGACGCGTTTCATTTAATTACAAGGTGTGAAATTTAGAGAGTGGGAACGTGGCGATAGTAGTAAGGAATAAAGACTCGCGTGAAGAGGCTAGCGACGACCGGTTACCGACGTCGTTAGAACTCGTCAGTTCAACGGCAAGCGAAGAAAAGCACCAGTTTTCAGAGCGGAGTAGCTCCTCTCCAGGAGTTTTGGACCCGCTGTCTGTGCATCGAAACGAAGCGAATGATTCTAACATTATCAAATTCCCCTTTGCTGGTTTGTCTAACCAAAGAGACCGTCAGAGAGTCTCACCCTTTACTAACCAGAAGTACATTTACTTTTCAGGCGTAAACTCGCTTCGATTCGTCGCGGCTCTGTTGGTAATTATAATGCATGCCCGGGATAATGCTTCAACGGCGGGCCTGCCACAGCCACCGGCTTGGCCAATCTTTTTTATGGGCGGTCGCGCAGTGCAGTTTTTCTTTGTACTCAGTGGATTTTTGATAACCTTTTTGCTTATTCATGAACAGGAGCGAAATGGTACAGTTAATGTAAAGCACTTTTATATTCGGCGAATTCTTCGAATCTGGCCACTGTATTTTGCTGTAGTCACTTTCGGCTGTACTTTTTACTGGTTTATTGTCCCTCGCTTGGGAATGCCTTTTGACATTGACTACCCCAAGTGGCTGGCAGTGGTATTATACGCCATGTTTCTACCTAACATTATGAGTATGGTATATCACGTAGGTGGTATACTGAATGTTGCCTGGTCAATTGGAGTGGAGGAGCAATATTATTTGATGTGGCCACCGCTCTTTAAACGGTTCTATCGGTCATTGCCATTGCTTCTTACTGTTCTGTTTGTTGTATTCAGTACGTTATATACCATTTGTACGCTCGAGCTATTTCCAGGCCCAAAGGAACTTGGAAAGGTACTGTCATCATTGCAGTTTCACTACATGGCGCTTGGAGGATTAGCAGCATGGTGGCTCTATTGGTACCCAGACCAAGTAAAGAACCACTGGCTCTTCAAGAGTAGCGGTGCTCAATTTTTCGGGATTGCATTAATTGCAAGTTACTTTCTTCTATTCGAGCGTACGAATGTTCGCGATGCGTTGATGGTTGTTCCCCTTGGAGTGTTGTTTACCTGGCTTTTGCTTACAGTGGCATGGGTAAGAAACGGACTGGTTAAAAGTAGCCTTATTGGTCGTTTATTTGAAAAAGGAGGCGAAATCTCTTATGGCATGTATTTTTTGCATATGATTGTTGTGTATCCCACGACCTTATTATTTAAACCACTGCTGAAGTGGGGGTTGTCCGATCTGGTATTAATTACTGGCTACTACAGTGTAGTGTTATTTGGAACGTTTGTCGGCGCAACTCTCAGTTACCGGCTTTTTGAAGCGCCGATATCACGCCTTCGGAAGAGCTTCGTTCATTGATACGTATGAACCTGAGTTCAACGTAAGAACTTCGATAAATGGATGAAATTACTTCATTCACTTCGTTGCTCATAATATACGATGCTCGACGTAGCAAGCTTCAGCCTGCGCTTCTATATCACTCGCGCCTAAGGCAATTTCAACTATTTATCTTTCTTCTTACGTCGAACTCAGGTTATAAAGGTGACGCTGGCTGTAGGAAATAATCCGATGACTGTTACTCGTAATAAATTATGAAGTGTAATTATGGAATTTATTGATTACTACAAGATACTTGGTCTTCCCAAAGATGCTTCCGACCAGGATGTAAAGAAAGCGTATCGAAAACTGGCACGGAAATATCATCCGGATCTGCGCCCTAATGATACTGATGCACAAAAAAAATTTCAGCAGATCAACGATGCCAATGAGGTTCTAAGTGATCCCGAGAAACGAAAAAAATATGATGTCTATGGCGAGAACTGGCGTCACGCGGATGAAATTGAGAAATCCCGCTCAGAACGGCAGACAAGGGGAGCGAGCTTTGGTGCAGGTGGGCAAGATTTCGCAACCGGGGATACTGAAAGCTTCTTTGAAGCACTTTTTGGGCGACGACCTAACTCGCAGGGGCAACCAACGGTCTTTCGAGGCAGGGATATTAACGCGACTGTAGAGGTAAAACTGACGCAAGTTCAAAAATCAGAGAAGCAGACATTTGAAATAGGGGGCAAAAAAATCAGAATTACCGTTCCGGCCGGTATCGTGGATGGTCAGGTTGTTAAACTCAAGGAACTTGGAGAGGCCGGTAGCAGCGGTGGCCCTAACGGGGATCTCTATATAAACTTTCATGTTAATAATGATACTCAATTTAAGCGTGATGGTGACACACTTTTTAAGGATGTGACGATTGATATCCTTAGTGCTGTGCTCGGGGGCTCGGCTGAAGTTGATACCTTACAAGGTAAGGTAAAGTTGCAGATCAAGCCTGGAACGCAGAGTGGTACTAGGGTGCGACTGAAGGGAAGAGGTTTTCCAAAATATAAACGGGAAAACGAGCATGGCGACCTTGTGGTTAACCTGATCGTTGAAATTCCGGTAAAACTTTCGGCAAGGGAAGGTGAATTATACCGCGAACTTTTGAAGGAGCGCCAACATGCAGCAGCCTGAAATTGTAGCAATATCTCATTTCTGTAAGCTCTATGAAGTTGATCTGAACTTCATAGAGGACCTCAACACCATCGGGATAATTGAGATAGTAGAGGACTCGAACGATCGCTATCTAAAACTTGAGGAAGTTTCAGTGGTAGAGCGTTGTATTCGACTGCATCGTGACCTCAATATCAATGTCGAAGGTATACTTACTATCGGGCATTTGACTGATCTGGTTAATGAGTTACATGAGGAGCTTCGTAGAACACGCAGTCGCTTGAGCGTTTATGAGGACGATTATTAAAGACTTGAATTCGACGTAAGAACAAAGGTAAGTGGTTGAAATTGCTTTAGACACGAGGCGTGCAGTGATATAAAAGCGCAGGCTGAAGCTTGCTACGTCGAGCATTTTATATCATGAGCA
>JBIIDM010000275.1:0-2540 GCA_044238365.1 Bdellovibrionota bacterium
ATGCGGTTTTGAGTCGCATCTCGGCGATGGCTATGTGTTTGTTTTGACTCGCCTCCGCGAGTCGTTATAGTAATCTTTAATACTTTATTATTTTTGAAGATTACTATATATCATGAGCGCCTTGTGTCGAAAGCAATTTTGACCAGTTACCCTTGTTCTTACGTCGAACTAAGGTTTTTAGGAGCGGCCCTATTTCGCCGTTACCTAGAGCCCCCAAAATTTGGCTATTTTTATAGATTTTTCAATGGGTTACAAACAATCCACTCTTATACTTCGGTCTCTGATCCTTGTTATCATCGTGTCCGGCGCTTGTGCCTGTAGCAGCGCCTACTATTCTGCCTGGGAAAAACTTGGATACGAAAAACGAGATCTCCTACGCAGCGCAATAACTAAAACCCGAAAAGACGAAGTCGAAACCGTGGAACAGTTTAAGGATGCCCTTGAAGCCTTGCAGGCAGCCTATGGCATCCAACCAACTGAACTGCAAAAGTTCTACACCCGTCTAAAAGGTGAATATGAGAGTGCTGAGGCAAAAGCCACTGCACTGAAAGGCCGAGTAACCAGCTTGAATAAGATTGCAAGTGATTTGTTTCGGGAATGGAAAGCTGAGGCTGATAGCATGTCCAACAGTTCGCTTAGAAACCGAAGCCTCGAACAACGAGAAAGAACCATGGACCGCTTTGTAAATCTTAAAAACTCGCTCCAAAGAAGTGAACAACAAATGGATCCGGTACTAGAGCAAATGAAAGAATATGTCCTGTTCCTAAAACACAATCTAAATGCCCAGAGCATCGGCTCACTTCGAGAGGAAACTCGTGATATCAAACTCGGTATGGACCGACTTACCGATACCATGTCCTCATCGATAAACGAAATGGATTCGTTTCTAAGAACTTTTTCTGCAGCAGATAATTAGCCGAAATTTTCCCCAAAGTACAAAAATGAAAAAAGTAATCGTTATCGGCGGTGGTTTAGCCGGCACAGAAGCAGCCTGGCAGGCCGCCGAGGCCGGATGTACAGTGCTTCTGTATGAGATGCGTCCAACACGATCCACGCCTGCGCACCATACCGAATCACTCGCCGAATTAGTCTGTAGCAACTCCTTTGGCGCGATGGCTGCGGATCGGGCAACCGGACTCCTGCAAGAGGAACTAATCCATCTAAAATCTGTCGTAATTGGTATGGCGCGCGACGTGTGTGTGCCAGCCGGAGGAGCACTTGCCGTCGATCGTTCAATCTTTGGCGACCGTCTAACCTCGCGGGTTGAAAGCCATCCCAATATTACGCTGGTACGCGAGGAAATTACTTCAATACCCGCGGATACCATTGTCGTAATCGCCACCGGACCACTCACTAGCCCAGAACTTTCGAATCACCTGCTCTCAATTACCGGAACGTCGTACCTGCACTTCTTCGATGCGGCCAGCCCCATTATTGAGGGAGACTCAATCGACTATTCGAAAGTTTTCAAAGCGTCCCGCTATGACCGAGGGGAGGCTGCCTATCTCAACTGCCCCTTCACCAGGGAAGAGTACGAACTATTCTGGCAAACGATCTGCAAAGCTGAGGATGTTGAGCACAAGGACTTTGATCGTGCGTCAGCTACCTTTTTCGAGGGGTGTTTGCCGATCGAGGAGCAGGCGCGCCGGGGTATCGAGACTATGAGGTTTGGACCGCTAAAACCGGTTGGAATCTGGAATCCAGAGAATCCAGGAATGAGGTACCATGCCGTTGTCCAGCTAAGAATGGAAGACCGCCACGGCGAGCTGTGGAATATGGTAGGTTTTCAGACTAACCTGAAGTGGGGCGAACAGGATCGCGTTTTTCGTATTATCCCGGGGCTGGAAAATGCACGGTTTGTACGTAAAGGGGTGATGCACCGGAATACCTTCCTCTGCTCTCCGGTACTCTTATCGCCAACCCTTCAGTTCAAATTAAACCCGACCTTACTTGCTGCTGGCCAGATTACCGGCACCGAAGGGTACGCAGCTGCGGTCGCCGGTGGCTGGTTAGCTGGGATTAATGCGTCAAGGATCGCAAATGGCAATTCCCCAATCACGCTCCCGATTGAAACCATGATGGGCGCACTATTCCATTATATTACGACAGCTGAACCGGATTCCTTTCAACCCATGCCCCCGAATTTTGGAATCTTTCCACCCCTGGAATCCGCCGAGGATCTCAAACCAATTAAGGGTAAACGCCAAAGGGCACAAATTCGCTCCGAACGTGCGCTGGTGATGCTGAAAAATTCAGAAGAACTTGCTCGCTATACTGTCTAGCCCGGATTAATAACCTGAGTTCGACGCAGCGGCTCCCGACGATACTGTTGTTCTACCGTTTATGTTGAGAACAAATCTGAGAATTTGCCCATAGGGCGCAAATTGCCCGTACAGACAGTATATCCGTTGATTTGTTATGATTTGTAGAATTTTCAGGAATCAGGGGTTAATAGCACGGCGAGCGAGAGAATTTTCTACGAGGTGAGTAAAGGAAGAAGGGCGTAGCCCCTTCTTCCTTCCTCGCAGAACCGGACTTGG
>JBIIDM010000276.1:0-2516 GCA_044238365.1 Bdellovibrionota bacterium
GCGGTGATGTTTGCCCTTGATATCTTCAAGGGTATACCCCAACGTCTTAAGAAAGTTTTCATTTGCCGTAATTATCGTCCCGTCTAGCTCAAACTCAATAACGGCTTGCGCCTTTCCTATGGCGGACATCTTCCCTACGTTCTCAGCAGCAACAAGTTTCGCCACCGTTATATCAGTTGCAAATTTTACGACCTTACATACACGACCGCTGCTGTCGAATATTGGATTATATGATGCATTGATCCAGACCTCCTTACCACCCTTCCCGATGCGCTTATATTCGCCGGAATCTGGGTCCCCATGGCCCAGCCTTCTCCAGAATTCAGCGTATTCTGACGTTGCGGCGTAACTGCTCTCGCAGAACATCCGGTGATGCTTACCCCGAATTTCATCAAGCGTATACCCCACGGTCTTCAAAAAATTATCGTTCGCGGTAATAATAATTCCGTCAGTAGTAAACTCAATGACTGCCTGAACTCTTTGAATGGCATCGACAATGCCGGTCAATTCGGCAGCCAAATTCTTGGCATTATCTACATTATTTTTGTTTTTATTTTCTTCCATGATTTCTCCATCGTGATTGTCTTCCAAAGAAGTACTTCGGCGCAGGGTGTTTTTTAAGTAAGACAAAATTTAACAAAATAAAATATTTCATCGTTGGAGAGGAGCGATTAGGATGTCCTTTCAGGGTAATAGCCTACTATTGTTTGGTTTTTTATCACTCTCTAGGCTTAAAATAATCAGCAAATTTGAATTTTGAACACGGCTGCGGGTATTCAATGGAACTAACTCGACTACCTAGAAAAATGACATTTTCATTTTCTCGTCTTATCCTAAAAAGAGCAGCTGATTGCAATAAAATAGGTCCAAGTAGTTAAAACTACACCGAATGTAGTGATTTTGGATCGCAATCACGTATCACCGATGCGGTAATACACAAAATTGCTAAATTCCACGTACGTTCAGCTGGGTGTAGGCGGCTTTAGACCGCGAAACTACTCTTTTAAGAGCTTTTCTTGTTCTTTGCTGTAGGGATCATAGGCAGACTGGAACCCGGGTAATAGAGGTAACGTCGCTTCTAACACGGACCTATCTAAAGAATTGATACTAAACTTTTGAGCGATACGACAAATTTCTTCGTAATCGAGTTGTTGTAGATACTCTTCTGCTGGTACATCCCATTTTAACGTTTCTTCCTTCCATGTAACGTGCGTAGGTGGATGAAGCAGTGGTACGTTACGTAAATACGCGGTCGAGGCTTTCACCCTGGTACTATTCAATCCCGGTTCTATGACCAGTCTATTTCCTCCCAAGCTCAAGCTACTATCATCCTTACCAAAACTTAAGGTATAAGGCACTGGGAGATCTTCAAGCCGCCGTTTTTGTGAGGCTAAACCTGTTCCCCCATTTGTTGCATCTTGTGAATAGGTCGCACCATGATCTTCCCTCCATGTGCCACCAGGGTATTGGGGGTTTTTATCTTGAACGATAATCTTTATTGCCTTCCCATCGGCCGAATCGATAGTAATTTTTACCTCTGGTCTAGCTTCAGGACTACAATATTTCGAGACATTTGCTGCGAACTCCTCGTAAAGGGCTCTCATAACTAATTTGTCTAGTCCGGGAATAACCGCTTCAATGTCCCCATCATATGAATACAAGACGTTGCGAGAATTCATAACACAAGCGACTTGGTTTTGCAGAAAGTGAGGTTTATCTTTTTCAAGTACCATTAGATACTCAGATGACTTGTTATCGATATAGACACCCCAATCTGCTGCAGCTGTGGTAACTCGTTCCCAATGTAATCCTGATTGTCTTGGTTCTGTGTTCGATATTTCAAGGCTAAGAAAGCCTTTGATAATATTCATGAAATTTCTGTCGCGGTGAGCGTGTGTTTCGGCCAACTTGGCAATTCCCTCATGAGTAAATTTTGTATGGTCGATCTTAGAAGCGATCTCGAGGAGATCGGCGATGCTAGATTTCATTTCTTTCAGAGTCTCAGCGTCGGGAGGAGGTGCGTTATTGAGACTAATCTGATCGATAAATTGCTTTGCCGCTGCATGAAAATCGCTCGCTATCTCATGTGCATGGAGTATGTCACTTTTAACAGATTCTTCGAGCCCTAGGTCTGCAAATTGGAGAAGAAGGTCCTGTTGCGTAGGCAAGGATCTATCGTCGACGGGGGGAAATGTCTCTCCACACAACAGATTGACATCTGTCGCATTCAAAGTTTCAGGCGGATCTATCGTAGCACCTACAAGCGGGTTTCTTTCTTCCGTATCATTCGATAGTCCCCTCTCTGCCAGTGTGTTTATGTATTCTAAGCTGTTTTCCATAAGTACCTTAGTAATTACTCATTAACCCGGGGCAAGTCCTCATTAGCAATTGTAATATCACACGCTAAAAGGTCTAAAAAACGCTGTGAAAGACTATGCTCCAACATGTAAGATCGCGCTACATCATCAACCGTGTAGCTGGAAGAGTCTGAAGCTTGTAGTAGTTTAAGAAAATTT
>JBIIDM010000139.1:0-9091 GCA_044238365.1 Bdellovibrionota bacterium
TGAATTCTTTTCGAGAGAGTTAAGGAATTTCCTTTTCTCTACAACATCTACCGCACTCAAGGGAAACGAAAAGCAACTGGCATGCCACCTATTTACCCCCTCCCCACACTTCTCTCTTCGGGAACTTATCTCGATTTCTAAATAGTTTTGGATGACATTTCTGGTCAAAGCGACAATTTTTGTCTTTATGTCCCTGTTTCACTTTCCAATGTGAGATCAAGTTTCGCTTAATCGACTACAGTCTACCCGCCACCTCTCCAATGTACTCATCGGTGGTAACGTAGTGACTATCGGTAAGCTTTTCCTGATGAATGCAGGCCGCTAAATCCTTTGTCATGATCCCGGCTTCAACAGTATCGATACAGGCCCGTTCTAATTTCCTTGAGAAATTGATTAACTCTTGGTTCTTATCAAAAGTACCTCTGTAAAACAGTCCCTGTGTCCACGCATATATGGATGCTATGGGATTGGTCGATGTTGGCTTACCGGACTGATATTGGCGATAATGCCTTGTTACCGTACCATGCGCTGCTTCGGCTTCTACGGTTTTGCCATCTTCGGTCATCAATACCGAGGTCATAAGCCCTAAAGACCCAAAACCCTGAGCAACTACATCGGATTGAACATCCCCGTCATAGTTCTTACATGCCCAGACAAACCCGCCCTCACTTTTAATGGCATAGGCAACCATGTCATCAATTAAGCGGTGTTCGTAAAAAAGCCCTGCTTTTTTAAAATCTTGGGCAAATTCTTCATCGATTACTCTTTGAAATGTGTCTTTAAAAAACCCGTCGTACGCTTTTAGAATAGTATTTTTGGTCGAAAAATAGAGCGGCAACTTGAGGTTCAAAGCGTATCGAGCACACGTCCGGGCAAACTCAAGAATGGAGCTCTCCGTATTATACATGCCCATCGCCACTCCCGGTCCCTCAAAAGAATAGACCTCATGGCGTTGTGCAGCTGAACCATCGGCTGGCTCAAAGCTTAGAACGAGGCGGCCCGCCTGAGACACCTTAAAATCAGTGGCTTTATACTGATCCCCGAATGCATGACGAGCTATAACTATCGGCTTGTTCCATCCCGGAATAAGACGAGGCACATTCGCGGTGATGATGGCCTCCCGAAACACAGTGCCTCCGATGATGTTACGGAGTGTCCCGTTCGGCGATTTCCACATTTTTTTGAGCTTAAATTCCTCAACTCGGGCCTCGTCAGGGGTAATGGTTGCGCACTTTATCCCAACGCCAACCCGTCTTATTGCATTTGCAGCGGCAACCGTCACTTCGTCATTCGTGGCATCCCTGTTTTGTATCGATAAGTCAAAGTACTCAATCGGTATTTCAAGAAAAGGCAATATAAGCCTTTGTTTGATAACTCCCCACATAATTCGGGTCATCTCATCACCGTCTAGCTCAACTACGGGATTAACTACTTTTATCTTCATACCCAAGATTCCTTCGCGAAAAACATTTCAAATTGCACATCCGAGATGAAGCACGGATGTATCGCAATATTTGCACCATTCCGACCAGATGGCTAGTCTGCAATATTTACAAAAGGTAACAATAGACGAATTAACCCGGATTATTCACGAGACGCGCCTCCTGAGCGGTTAAGGTGCTGAAGATTTTGGCGAAAATGAGATTTTCAGGCTGACATAGTGTCGATACACATGGAAGTCTGAAAATCTCATTTTCGCCGGAAGGTTCAGTGCATTAACCGCTCAGGTGGTGTGGCTCGTGAATAATCCGGGTTAAGGTCCCAAGGATTTTTTAATTTTCTGGGCGACCTTGTGAAAGAGCAGATGGATGGCTGAACAATAGAGATTGGTTCTGCGTTTCAGTGCGTTAACGACTCTATTCGCACCGGCCCCAGGTAAAAAACCCGCAGTAGGCGAAGCTATGGAATTAGGCCTCACATAGCGTAAACACTCTATTTAGTCTGAGCAGATATAGTTACTTTTCCATTCTTCACTACTACTTTAAAACTTAGTTTCTCCGCACTGTGCTGCTCTCGCAGCGCCCGAGCTCGCTGTACAAGCGACTTCTTAAAGTCATTAAAATCAATATGATGTGCGCGATTGGTCTGCCGTTCTAAGGCCTCCTTATAACTAGAGTACAAGTCCATCACCTGCTTATTGGCCACGCCCCCGACACTATGTTGTACCGCCTCAATCTGTTCATTTCGAACTCGAATCCCAGCTTTAAAAACATCCTTACTATAGGTACCATCCTCTTTTTCTCTAAGAACTCTCTGCCAATAACTGTTGTAAGAACTATAACGACTCTCCAAAACCTTAAGCTGAAACCCCATAGCTGAGGTTTTAAAAGGCAGCTTAAACAGCTTCCTAAGTTCCCTCTTAACATCATGATGAAGCTTTTCGGGCTGCATGGGTAACACCCCGATAAAGTGCTGTTCATAATGGACCTTCAGCTCTTCGAGCATCTGCTCGAATCGTACGAGTTCCGCACGTACATCCACCTTATTTGCCTGTACGTTTTTCTGAACTTGACTATACTGAGTCATGAAACCTCAACACCTACTATCAAAACCTTAACCCTTATCCTTGACAGGTCGTACAAAACCGAGAAATAGTTTAGCTATTTAGTTGATAATAGTGGAGACAAGTCACGATCCCGTTGGCACGTCCCAGGAGTTAACATGATGAATTATTGCACAAAAGTGAAATATTCATGTTTTGGCACTAGATCAACCTGAAATCTTTATTTGCGGATAAGTCTTTCGCGCGTTTTATCAATTATCGATCCCATGGGGTCTTGCATGCCCTTAGAGGTTAGTTATCAAACGCCTTGGTATAGTACAAAGACACAATAAAAACTAATTTGATCTATGAAACAGAACCCGGCCCCTATTATTGTCATTCTCGCTGCCGGACTCGGGAAAAGAATGCGTTCAGAACTTCCAAAAGTTGTTGTGCCAACTAGAGAAGCTCCAATGCTCCATCATGTCCTGAGCTCAGCATCACCTCTGGCAGCCAAAGTTACCGTTATCATAACTGGTTACAAACGTGAAATTGTTGAGCAGGTCGCTCTCCAATCCAAATATCCATATCCACTTGCCTTTGCTTTCCAGGAGACTCAAGAAGGGACTGGCCACGCCGTTCGTTGCGCTGAGCCCCTCCTACGGGAGCATTCTGGTGACGTTCTCATTCTTAGCGGCGATGTTCCCCTGATTCAGACAACCACACTGCGCGCCTTTCTTGCATTCCACCGATCTCAAGCGTCCACCGTCTCAATTATATCGACTTTACTTCAGGACCCGGGCAATCTCGGGCGGGTTGAACGCGATAAAGCAACAGGGGCTTTTGAGAGAATTGTTGAGGCCAAAGATTGCACGCCTGAGCAACTTAAAATCAACGAAATTAACGGTGGAATCTACGCGGTGAGCTCCTCCTTTTTGTGGAAGGCACTTGGTTCGCTCAGGAGCAACAACGCACAAAAGGAATACTACCTCACCGACATAGTTGAAATCGCACGAAGTCAGAACCTAAAAGTATCAAGCTTCCTGACAAACACCAGTGACGAGTTACTGGGAGTAAATTCCCCGGCCGAACTAGCCATAGTAAATTCCAAACTCAAAGAACGACAGCTCAACGAGTTAGCAGAAAATGGAGTCCACTTCGAGGACCCAGCAACAACGTACCTAGACTCTGAAGTTACGATTGGCACCGGCACTCGGATAGGCCCCAATGTCACAATGAGGGGTAGGACTATAATTGAAAACAATGTTGTTATAGAGGGCACGGCTTTGCTAACTAATACCACCGTCAGCAATAATGCCACACTTAAGTTTTGTCTCAGAGCCGAAAACGCTTCCATAGGGGCACATTGCTCAGTGGGGCCATTTGCCCACTTACGCCCGGGCACTCAATTGGCTGCGGAGGTAAAGGTTGGAAATTTTGTTGAAACTAAAAATGCCCGAGTAGGTCAAAAGACTGCTGTGTCCCACCTAACCTATTTGGGGGATTGTGATGTTGGTGAACACTCCAATATTGGTGCTGGTACGATCACCTGCAATTACGATGGAATAAATAAGCACCAGACTTCTATCGGTGATAACGTATTTATTGGGAGTAATTCCTGCTTAGTGGCACCGGTTATAGTAGAGTCAAATGCGACAGTAGGTGCAGGTTCCGTGATAACGAAAAATGTACCGAAGAATTCGCTAGCACTGACCAGACCAGAAATGAAGATCAGAGAAAACTACCAACGCGGCAAAAAGTAAGCAAAACGCTGAGCGCGGATTTTTCAAACGTAAATTCGATCTAAGAACAAACATTCCAGAGCCCGCTCCACCAAAGCGGGTGCCTTAAGAATCCGGGTTAGATTACTGGCACTGGTACCTAACTGCGCTAAAGCGAACTCTGGAGTTAAAGGTTAGAAGCACCTCGGTAGGGTTCACACCGATCCTGCTCCGTTTAAGGTGAATGGTAATCAGAGTCTTATTTGCTATTTTAAGCGTACTACTAGCGCTTCGACTCGCCTGCCTTTTGTATTTCAATGCGATCGTGGTTGCTGCCTCAGGATCCAGAAGCATCTGCAGTTTGCCATTACAATAGCCAGGCACTCTAAATACGTGGTTATATGATTTTAGATACGATGTAGCAAGCTTGAAAAGGTAATTGCCACTGTCGTCCTGATCTATCAAGCTGACAATCCTCCTATGCCGTTTAATCTTCCGAATAAAAGAGCCACTATCAACGGCATCAAGTAAACTTGAACGGAAGAGAACATACTCAAGGTTAACTATTCTTGTTAGATAGTTAAAAGAACGATCGTCGGGAAAATCACGGAGCAAGTATGGCAATCGCTCCATCAAATAGGTTCGTTGCCCCGAATATCCATTAACAGTACGCAATTCACGACTACGTGCCCATAACATTGCTTCAATATTGTTACCACTGAACTCCCTCCACGACTTAATACCTCCTGATGAATTTAGAGTAGTCGCTAAGGGAAGAGTGATCATTACACTATTCTTAGGCACCATATTTAACATCTCTGGCACTCTGTTTAGACCTTCAACTGGTATTATAGGATGCCAGTTCTCGCAAAAGGCAATCAATGTCAGTATAAGAATTGGTGTCATCCGTGCACATAACCTCGACAGCATCAGACCATTGAGTACTGATGCACACCACAGTGCAACAACACCTGCCCGACCAATCGCACGAATTCCTGTGAACCCGGGGATCGCACGATACACAAACTCACTCACACTCGGAATCGGGAACATCTTCACATCTGAAAAGAGTGGTCCGAATGAAAGGATGACAAAGGTACAAAAGGCAAACACTAAAAATCTTTCTACGCGCTTATTCCCATCAGTGAGCCTGCAAGAGATAAACCATATAAATAGTAAAATCCACGATCCTAAGATTGTAACGATCCTTATCCAACGATCTTCAAAACATGAAGAGATCATCACAGTAGCAAAAAGTATAACGTTCAAAACCGTACCAGAAGCACGAAAAAAACTTGGCGGAGATAGATTGTCTTGGTGGGAAAATACGACAGCCACAATGGAAGTAAGTGTAATAACAATGAACAGCCACCCAGGAAATAATCGCGCTTCTGCATGACTCAAAGTTGATAGATTTGAGTAAAAATAACTTAACGACGATGCTGCTAGGTAGGAAAGCCCATTGGCGGAAAAATAATAAGACTCTCCAATATTTCGAGAACCAAACGATTCCTGCACCAAGAGATACGGATACGCGATTAATCCTAATGCCAAAATAAGAAGACTAATTGGAAAATGTGACCATCTGGCACGATAAAGAATGGTGGCGACACTAAAAATACTGGACTTAAAGTACACCGCGGATATCAAAATTAAAACCAGTACCATAAAAATGGAGTGATACACTGATGTAGCAAAAGAAAGAGGTACCAGGAATATTACTCCGATTAGACATAACGTCGATCTAGACCAAATTGCTCGCAGATAGGTTTCAGTAGCCAACGGAATCCAAAAGACCCACTGAAGCTGAGGATGGCCGTAATGCTGAGACAAAAATCCAAGTGTTTGAAACGAAACTCCTGAAAACAAAGCGGCATCCCTTCGGCCACCTAAATAATGCACCACCCGGAACGTGCAGTAACCATTCAGTGCATCGACGAGAAGCAAGCAAACATTATAGTAAACGGGCTCGTTATTCGGGGAACAGGCCCTCAACAAGGCAGAAACGAAAATATAGTTATCGCTCCAGGCAAGTGAATATCCAAACGGATAAAATGCTGACGTATGAAAATTAAATTTGGTAAAAACTTTATACGCTTCTTCGCTGAGCCACACGTAGAGGCCTGCGTCATGGCTAACACCGCCAAAATAACGATCGCTTATATAGGGAAGTTGCTCTATCTTACGTATGAGTGCCACAATAAAAAAGAGCAGAAAAAATCCGAATTGATAAAAAATAGAAATCCAGCTCATAGACTGTTTTACATGCAACTTGTTGTAAAGTTAAAAGACGAGATTTTAGGGGAACTTGTCAGCAGTTTACAGTTGGACATAAGCACGTGGGGGATCGGAGGCTATTTTTGGGGAGGGTGGAGTTTTAAGGATGTTCGGTCACGAGGAGGCAAAAGGTAGTAGTATAAAGGCGCTTAGCTTGCTGAAATATTTTTGTGCCCGACAGGGGATACCCCCCAGGGTCAAGAGTAACCCCCGCCTAAGGAGCGACTGAGCGAACGCCATGCCCACCGCGAGTTTTGCTGCGACTACCGTTGACTTCCGCCGCACGCCCACGGCTACACAGGTACGCGACCGAGGCATCATTGACCCAAGTGCCCCGCCGCGAACACCAATAGCTGTTGCTGAGGTGGATAGCCAGCTAAATTGGTTGGTATCACCGTTCGTGTCTAGATTGCCGTAACTAGTACCTTGGAAACTGTGGTCAGTCGAACTGCCCACTTCGAGTGGATTTTTTCATAGATTGTCAGAAAGATCAAATACGCCGTAGTAACTAGCACCCGTGACAACGCGCATTGACTAAAAGCTTTACAATCTCGGGGGGGTTAACTAGATTTACGAAATCGACCGCGTTGACCCGGCGGTCTAAATCAAGGTTAGTCCGATATAACTTGTTCGACCTTCTGTGTGCCCACTTACCCTAACTATTACGATACTCTAAATTAGCTCTAACCATGAACATCCCCTACTCGCCCATCCAGCGCAGCCCCGAGGTCCCGCTAAGCGGCAGACCACTAAAACAAAAATGCAGCGTTCTTTTTCTACTCTTTGCCATATTCTTATTCCTTAGCTGTACCAAGACCCCGCCCACCCAACTCTCCACACTAGCTCCCATCACCTCAACCCTCTCCTCGGACAAGCCTAAACTCGTCCTACTAGTCGTCGCAGATCAATTCCCCTCCGAATACTTAGAACGCTTCTCTCATCTCTGGAGCGGCGGCATCAAGACACTTATGACACAAGGGGCGCTTTACTCGGGCGCGTTCCATTCACATGCGTTGACCGAAACATGCCCAGGACATGCCACCTTGGCCACCGGCCACCATCCGAGCCAGCACGGTATTGTGTTAAACTACTGGCCCGACCCGCTTACCGGAACCCCTACCTACTGCGTATACGATAAGAAAAACGGAGTTAGTCCCCATTTCCTTGAGAAACCTACCATAGGTGATATTCTCAAAAATCAAAGCAGCCAAAGTAAGGTATATAGCGTAAGTGGAAAGGATCGAGCTGCAGTTATGCTAGGAGGAAAAGCCGCGGACGGTGCCTACTGGTACAATCAAAAGAAAGGCATCTTTATCTCGTCAAAGTACTACTCCGATAACAACCCCCAATGGCTTAAGTCATTTAACGATAAAAAGCATTTAGATCCGTTCTTCTCGCAAAGCTGGGACCCACTACCGTTAAATGAGAGTGACATAGCATTGGCTGGAATAAAAAGAGTCGACCATGGAGCTTTTCACTACGGACTGCCGCTACCCATTGGTGAGCCGAAACTTACCCCGGACAGTTCATTCTATGCCGCAATTTACAGAACACCCTTTCTTGATGATTACACCGGATTACTTGCTGAGGAGGTTCTAAAAAATGAAGCTCTCGGAACAGATGAATACCCCGATTTGCTTGCGGTATCCTTCTCGGCGACCGATATCATTGGACATACCTATGGGCCAGAGAGCTTTGAAATTCTTGACAACGTTATGAGGCTTGATGCTACATTGCAACACCTGTTTGGTGTAATCGACCAAACCGTTGGAATGAAGAATACATTGATCGTATTTTCATCTGATCACGGAGTTCAACCGCTCCCCGAAGCACAACGAAAGAGCCTCGCTGGCAACGAGCGCTTAAATACCGATGGTATCAAATGTATTCAGGGTACTCTAAACTCTCAACCCGAAGCACGGTCAATGTTTATTGGTGACTCAAAGGTAAGCAACAGGAAGGTCCTGCCTCTTATTCAAGATGGGCTAGCTCAGTGCCCCAATGTCAAACACGTTTGGACCAGCCCTGAACTAGAAGCACCCCCAACAACCGAAAACCTATTCCATCAGCTCTATGTAAATAGCTATTTTCGGGGTCGTAGCCCCGATTTTACCATCCAGTGGAAAGAAGATTTTCTTCCTCAGTACGGCCCAGGAACGAACCACGGCAGTCCCTATCCCTATGATGCGCACGTACCGGTGATTTTTATGGGGCCACAAATAACACAACAAACAATAACCACACCTTTCGATACAACCGAAGTGGCCGGAAAAATACTGCAGATTATAGGACTTGCGGGCAAAAAGTAATACCAGAACTCTAAACTCAAGTAAGTTTGGTAACCGCCGTTCTTAGGGATAACTCACGTAGTTTTTCACCAACCTGGCGAAATCAGGAAACGTTAGCGTTCGCCAGGTTGGTTGAGGTCGAGGAAAGAGGAATTTCGTGAATGTGACGTAGTATTCGACACCACAGGTACAGGACTTACCGTTCCGCAAAATATAGACAATTATTACATTGACTAAATTTGCTTCCTGATTCAGCGATTGATATCTAACAAAGATTGCTCTTTGTCCCGATAGAGCAATCTCCTCAGGCGTTAATTTCCGGA
>JBIIDM010000140.1:0-9044 GCA_044238365.1 Bdellovibrionota bacterium
TTTTTTTAATGTCAGCTCACCCTATGAAAGCTACAACACACTGAATTCACAGGGTGAATCGCGATCAGCGAAGAGGGACGAAGTCCCTGGGCCCGAGCGCCGAGCGGGAATAGCTGGGTAACTGGCTAAAATTACTTCATCCACTTCGTTGCTCATGATATAAAATGCTCGACGTAGCAAGCTTCAGCCTGCGCTTTTATATCACTGCACGCCTTGTGTCTAAAGCAATTTCAACCATTTACCTTTGTTCTTACGTCGAACTAAGGTTTTGAAATACTTCAGTATTACTGCAGATTTCTTGTCGATTTTCTTCTCAAATCTGACCATCTTCTGCACCACCTAAGACAAAAAACTTTAGTTACCTCTTCTTTTGAGATTTCATAATCTGAACATAACCGATCCGTAGTTCGTGAAGTACATTCACGAGGAGATTCTTCTCCTCGTCGTTCAAATTCCCACGGGTCTTGCGTTCGACCAGACCCAAGATATCTATCGTTTGCTTTGCCGCTTCAAGGTCTACGGTAGCATCCATTTCAGGGGGCGGAGCGAGTAACCCGAGTTGTATTGATGCTTGTGTTGCCAGGGAAACAACGAAGGATGAAAAATTAATGTCTCCATCGTCGTCATCTTCATCTTCTACTGGTCCAAGCACCGGCTGCTGTGCCGCATTGGAAGTCGTCTGTCGAGTATTCAGTTCTTTAAAAGCATCCTGTGGTCGACTCCCTTCATGGTGGGATGGCTGATAGGAGCGGTCCAGAATTGCTGCGGCCGGTGGTATGCCTCCAACTAGGGGCTCGCTGGTTTTGAGGGTCCCGGGTTCGTGGTCCCGACGTGCCCCCTGAGCATCAAATCTGCGACGGTCCTTAACGACGAATCCTGTGCTGTCGTGCCCTTTGTTCCCTGGTTCCTGACTGGTCATGTTTCTTATCCCTCGGATTTTTGATAAACCGTTAACATAGTATCGCATGTAATAATTTACTACGAGGATTCTCATGGGTATTTATGTAGAAACTGTACCGGTTACCCCCCTGGAGCAGAATTGCAGGATTTTATGGACAGAACAGAGTTGTAAAGCAGTGATGGTCGATCCTGGTGGCGATGCTTCCAAGATTCTTACTCGGTTAAAATCTCTGAACCTGGAGTGTTCTCAGGTGTGGCTAACTCACAGCCACTTCGACCATGTCGGGGGATTGAAAGAAGTTGTACAGGCAACAGGGGCCGAGGTGTACGGACACCTGATAGAGCAGGAAATGCGTACGATGGTGCCGCATTTAGCGGCAAGGTATGGGCTTTCGGGGTTCTTGGCAGCTCCGGAACCGGACCACTATCTTAATGGCGGGGAGTTGCTGGCAGGGCCTGGGGGTGATTGGAAAGTCCTGTTTACTCCCGGACACTCTCCGGGTCATTTATGTTTCCTTAATGAGGCTGAGGAAGTACTATTGGCAGGTGATGTCCTTTTTAATGGTTCTGTAGGACGAACCGATTTGCCGGGTGGTGATCAGAGTATCTTGATGTCTTCTATAAGGTCACAACTGATGCCACTTGGCGATGATGTGCGGGTATTGAGTGGTCACGGGCCAGATACCACCATCGGAGCTGAGCGCCGCACTAATCCTTTTAGAACGTTATTTTGTCGTTGATGGTGATTATTGGAAACAGTGCCGAAAATCTCACTAAAAATCGTCTTGGGAGTTACGGGCTCGATAGCTGCGTACAAAGCGCTCGAGTTGTGTCGGTTGTTTACCAAGTCAGGGCATGAGGTGCGGGTAGTACTCTCGGCAGGTGGGGCTCGTTTTGTTACTCCACTTGCTTTCAAGGCGTTGAGCGGAAATCCGGTTCTGGAGAACTTGTGGGAAGATGGCTCGTCTGATTGTATGGAGCATATCAGATGGGGGGATTGGGCTGATCTGGTCCTGGTAGCACCGGCGTCCGCAAACTTTATTGCAGGGTACCGGATGGGCAGTGCTGATTCCGCGCTGCTTGCGTTGCTGTTGGCAACCAAAGCACCGGTTATTTTAGCGCCGGCAATGAACGTGAATATGTGGCATCATCCTCAGACACAGGAAAATGTAGCGGTATTGAAAGGGCGGGGGGTGAGCATTGTTGCTCCGGAATCTGGTGAGCTTGCCTGTGGATGGGAAGGAAAGGGGCGATTGGCCGATATTCAAAATATTTTTGCCGAAGTTCTTCTGATTTCCGGTCGAGAAGGTTCGAGGAACGGGGATTTGTATGGTAAGCGGGTTATTGTTACAGGTGGACCAACGATAGAGCCTATTGATGCCGTTCGGTATATTACGAACCGATCGTCGGGAAAAATGGGAATAGCCCTGGTCGAGGAACTTTCTCGAAGGGGGGCGAAGGTGACTTTTGTGCACGGTCCGATTCAAGGTGGACTTTTAGGTGATTCATTCCGTGGCGTAGATCAAATTCAGGTGGAATCGGCACTCGATATGCAGAAGGTTTTGGTAAACGAGCTGCTCAACGCGGCAGTTGCTCCTGACCTTTTGATAATGGCTGCAGCTGTAAGTGATGTGCGTCCTTTAAGCTATAGTCCGCAGAAGACAAAGAAGCGCGAATTGCCAAGCGCCATTCCGTTGAGGTTTAATCCCGATATTCTGGAGGAGCTTTCAAAGGAAAGAGCAAGGCGTGGAAAACATTTCAGATTAGTTGGATTCGCGGTGGAGTCTGGTTCTGTAGAAGAACTGATGCAGGAGATGCGCCGAAAGAAGAAAGCAAAAGGCGTTGACTGTATTGTAGGAAATTTGGCTAGTGATAGTTTTGACAAAGAGACTAATCGGGTTTGGATTCTTGGTAATACTGAACATGTTGTTGAAGTCCCTCGTGGCGCGAAGTCGCAGGTTGCCAATAAAATAATAGATTACCTTGTGCACGCTAATTTCTTCTGAACTTTGCTTATTATGAAAATTCCGCCTTCCACCGTTGATGCTTTCAAGCAGCGCTTTCCGCGAGGAGTTCCTGCTCGTCTACTCCGGGTCATACGAGCTGCAGCGGAGTCGTATTCAGCTCACCGCACTGAACGGGAGAGTCGGAATGAGGATGGGCCAGTTCTGTGCTTCTGTGTTGAACAGGCATTGGGTCCGGATCAGGAGGTGTTCCTGAGAAGGCTTGCGGAATCGGGATTCAAAATTCCCTGGTCAAAGGTGGCTCTGAGCAGCCCCCCAGCGGGCGGCAGTGATCTGCCAACAATTTTGTTTGGGTGCCAAAAGAATCAGGTGATCGAAAACGGTATCCTCCAGACGTATCCCATTGATCAATTGATGAATGATGTAACCAAGAAAAGGATATTTTGGGAGCTCGCAAAGGTCACTTTCAGGGGGATTATTACGTCATGAAGCATCTTTTGTGCTTGGTACTTTTGCCATTGTTGCTATTTGCGGGATTGTTTACTCCTGTTTGTCACGGTGTGTCACAGAATGTTTCACTTCAGACCAAGCGGGTACTTTTCGTTGATATGAAGATGGCAATACTTCCCGGCACAGCGGAGTATTTGAAAGAGGCCATAGAATTCGCATCAAGTGATAATATTGACCTGATAGTCGTTCAGCTAGCTACTCCGGGAGGAATGATTACAACTACCCAGGACATGGTCCAGGATATTTTTAAGTCACCCGTTCCTATAGTTGTATATGTTGGTCCGAGCGGAGCCAGCGCGACGTCTGCTGGAGTTTTTATTACCATGGCAGGACATGTTGCAGCAATGGCTCCCGGTACCAGTATAGGAGCTGCTCACCCTGTTGGAGGTGGTGGAGAAGATATAAAGGGCGACATGGGCAAGAAGGTGGAAAACATGGCCGCCGCACTCGCGCGGTCAATATCGGAGAAGCGGGGCCGTAATAGTGCCTGGGCGGAGCGCGCAGTAAAGAAAAGCAGCTCGCTTACGGTTGATGAGGCGATAAAAAAAGGAGTAGTCGATATCAAGGCAGAAGGTCTTGATGAGTTGATGGTGAAGCTTAACGGGCGTGAAGTACTTGTTGGCGATGCTCGAATTACGCTGACTGGTTTCCAAAACCCGATTGTCGTGAATTTCTCGCAGTCGCTTAGATTGCGGGTACTTAATTTCCTGTCAGATCCAACTGTGGCGGGTATCCTTTGGCTAGGTGCAACTACAGGGCTTGCCGTCGAGTTATATCATCCGGGTTTGATTTTACCAGGAGTGGTCGGTGCGGTGTGTCTCGTGCTGGCATTGATCTCTATGCAGATATTGCCGTTGAGTACCGGGGCGATCGTTCTAATCGTGTTTGGTGTGTTGCTCGCCTTAGCCGAGTCATTCGTCCCTTCTGGGGTGTTAGGAGTGGGAGGGTTAGTCGCGATTCTAGTAGGGATGTTATATTTGGTCGATACGGGACAAGCCCCCGGGTTACATGTTCAGATTGCCTATATCATCCCTTTTTTAATAATCTTTGCTGCGGTTATTGGCGCCGTTGTCTGGTCACTGATAGTTGTTCGCCGACATAAGCCAATAGTCGGCTATAGTACGTTGCTGAACCGGGAAGGCGAGGTAACTACTACTTTCGAGAGTGGCGTGGGGGCCGTTCGGGTAGCAGGGGAGATTTGGCGGGCCGAGTGCGCAGAGTCACTGGAAGCTGGTAGTAAGATTATTGTAAAAGGAAAAAACGGTGGGCTCACGCTTCTTGTTGAGCCAGTGCCAAATAAAAGGAGAGAATAATGCTAGCACTAATTGCGTTCTTTGTGATGCTGCTTGTGGGGTTTGCTGTATTGGTTCTGCTGTTAGGTATTCGAGTTATTAATGAGTATGAGGCAGGAGTCTTACTTCAATTAGGTACGTATCAAGGCAATAAGACAGCGGGTCTGAGATTTGTAATACCGTTGTTCCAACGCATGATTAAAGTTGACCAGCGGACGGTAACGATGGACGTACCGTCGCAGGATGTTATTACACGGGATAACGTCTCGGTAAAGGTCAATGCAGTGGTCTATTTTAGAGTAATGGAGCCTGAAAAGGCGGTATTACAGGTAGTGGATTATTATTATTCGACGAGTCAGCTGGCACAGACCACTCTTCGAAGTGTGTGTGGTGAGGCTGAGCTCGACGATCTATTGTCCAAGAGAGAGGCATTTAATCACCGAATTCAGGCCATTCTCGATCAGCAGACTGATGCCTGGGGTATTAAGGTATCAATGGTCGAAGTAAAACATATTGACTTACCGCAAGAGATGCAGAGGGCGATGGCCAAACAGGCTGAGGCGGAAAGAGAGCGCAGAGCGAAGATTATTAAGGCCGAAGGAGAGTTTCAAGCCTCTGCGAAACTTACCGAGGCAGCCGAGATTATGAGTCAGAATTCGATGACTCTGCAGTTGCGTTATCTTGAGACATTACGCGATATCGCAGTGGATCATAATTCTACAATTGTATTTCCATTACCGTTAGAATTGTTTAAGGCATTTGAAGGGATGACAGGGAAGAAGTGATTAAGCCGTATACGTACGAATTGCCGTTACACCGAATAGCTCAAAGACCAGTGCATCCTCCCGAAAGTGCTCTGATGTTGAGATGGCAAAGTAAGAACGAGGAATTAGAAGATTTATGCTTTGCCAAGCTACCACAGATCCTTACGTCCAATGATGTACTGGTTTTTAATGATACCAAGGTTTTGCGCGCCAGGATTTTTGGGGAAGTGAATGGGCACGAGGTGGAGTTGCTCCTTGTGAATCCGCTCCCCATTCCCGGGCAGTGGCGATGTTTGGGGCGTCCGGGCAAACGGCTGCGCAAAGGAGCGCAAGTGACTATCGGAGCCCACATTTATGGTGTTGTTGTAGAGAAGGTTGCCGGGTCGAAGTATGTCGATGTGGTATTTTCACATAGAGAAGTTTCCGGTAGTGCCAATTTGGTTGATGCGCTGGAGTTGCAACAATCCGGGGTTATGCCGATACCTCCTTATATTCGCGGAGGACGGGGCGACGAACAGGATGAGCGGGACTACCAGTCAATATTTGCACGTGTCGGCGGATCGATAGCGGCGCCAACCGCAAGCCTTCATTTCTCATCACACCTCTGCGAAGAACTTCGTAAGACCGGAGTAATTTTGGAGTCGCTTACGCTGCATGTCGGTGCGGCAAGTTTTCTTCCGCTAACGCAGAGTGAAACCAGTGAAATTACCCCACCTGGGGAGGAAGAGCTCTCTTGCGATGAGGTAGTCTGGCAACGTTTAATGGCGTATAAGCGTAGTGGTAAACGAATTATAGGAGTTGGGACAACGGTGGTCCGGGCTCTTGAGACGTTGGCGATGAACGTACAGGATGGCTTTTCACAGAAAACCTCGCTGTTCATAACGCCAGGATTTTCATTTCGAGTCATCGATTCTCTTATAACTAATTTTCATCAGCCTGACACTACCCATTTATTGTTGGTGGAGGCTTTGGTGGGGCGAGCTGAACTTGCGAAGATGTATAGCCATGCGCTTGCAGGGGAGTATCGGTTTTTGAGTTATGGTGATGGGATGTTTCTGGAGTAGCGTAGTCGTACGCTGATGGATAGGAAAGTCAAACGGCTTAGCCCGGATTATTCACGAGACGCGTCTCCTTAACCGTTATCCTGAAAAGAGCAGTTGAGTGGGATAAAGTGGTTCCAGCTAGTTGAAATTACAAAGAATTTAGTGATTTTGGGTCGCAATCAAGTATCACCGATACGGTGAGACCCAAAATCGCTAAATTCGAAGTAAGTTCAGCTAGATGGGCCGCTTTAGACCGCGAAACTGCTCTTTTTAGGGTTATAATTACTGGTTGACAGGCGGTACAATGTTAACAAAAATGAAGGAGATAGATACGTCTTTAAGGTGCCTTCATTACCGAATGTGGCTACGACGGCTATTATGGGAGCGTTAAAACTGTAAGTGAGGTAGTCACGTTAATGGGAAGACATCAGTTAGGAAAGGAGCTGACAAAGGCTGAGGTAGAGAGCATTGTGCTGTTTCTTGAATCGCTAGAGGGAACTCTGCCTACGGTGGTAGTTAAATAACGGGAATTAACTTTTTTGAGCTACTATAATCTGCTTATTGTGGCTGTTTTTTCTAAACCTGGTGCTGAAGATCCTCCAGATCTAGTGTTTGTGAAGGCAGCAAAAGACGGCGATCGCAAAGCTTTTGAGGTTCTGGTTAAACACCAGCAGCACCGTATCTATACACTTATCTGGAAGCAAATACGAAATAATAGTGTAGCCGAAGATCTCACTCAAGATACATTTGTGCGTGCTTATCGTTCTATTAAGAATTTGAAACGGGTTGAGCAGTTTTCAGGCTGGTTGACCCGAATTGCGCTTAATGTTTGTAATTCTTGGTTTTCTTCCAGTAGTTATCGGGAATATCAATATTCCGAGCTTGACGAACCTAAATTTCAGTTGCAGTTTCACACTGAAACACCGGAATCGACCGAAGAGTTTCGTCGTATACTCGGTCAAATAGGTGCACTTGATACTATTTATCGTGAAGTAGTTGTTCTTTGTATACTTGAGTCTTACAGCTATACCGAAGCTTCGGATGCTCTCGGTATACCAACTGGAACGGTCGCCTCAAGGATGCATATTGCACTAAAAACACTCAGGAGGCAGTTAGGTGAGCCATAGTAAGGGTAAGAATGATGCCAAAATTATTAATGATCTGTTAGGTGAGTTATCGGGCGAAGATAGGGTATTATTTCAGGAAAATCTTAACACCGACCCGCAGCTTGCAACAGAGTACCAAAAATTCGACTCATTACTGAAAAAGCTTCATACCGTAGCGGTGCCACCATCCCAAACACCTGATCTCTCCGTTCGCATAATGGCTAGTATTATAGAAAAGGAAGAGAAGGTTTGGTGGAAGAGTGGTGTTGGTTACGGACCCTTTACTTATAGGTCATGGATCCATAGATCAATGACCTATCGATCCATCATAGGTGCAGTTGCTATAGCGATTGTAGCAGTAAAGATCCTTCCAGAGTTTTTCTATACCCATCCGACTATAACGCCTATCGGGCCAAAGTTACCCCAATCTATCTCGGCAGCTCCGTCAGGTGAATATTCAATTCGGGCAACCTATAATGACGCACGTATCGCCGAATCCTCTGATGTTATTCTTACCTTTTTTAATGGTGCATTCGGCGCAATAGTAATGCTTCTGAGTGCACTACTCGGAATTGTTTTTTTATTACTGTCGTCAGTAAAAAAAATACCTTCCTGCCGCATTGCTGCTTTGATCTGTTTTATAATAGCAATTGCCTTTTATGTTATGCGGTCGATGATTTCAACCTGGTTTAATGATGTTTCACTAATTGCTTCTTGATTGAAAAATGTTTAATTTCTCTTCTATCTGAAACGCTGACTATCAAATTTGTCAAAATTAAAATTTTTCTCCGAAGTAAATCTGACTCTACACGGTCATCTTTTTTGAGAAGCTACTTTGAAGTAATTTTTTCAATAAAGGGAAAGTTGTATGAGAAAATATAGAATTTTAACCATGCTGATGCTGGTTTTAGCAATCATGGGTGTTGTATCCGGTGCATCTGCACTTACTGATAGATTTGATCCCGAAGCTCCATACTTCGAAGTGATATCAGGTGATAGGTTTCCCTTGAAATCAACTAATGTATCTGGGAAAATCTCTGGAATCATCGGATATGTTACGATAACTCAGACCTATAAAAATGAAGGTACTACACCGATTGAAGCTCGGTATATTTTTCCGGGATCTACTCGATCAGCGGTACATAACGCAACACTTGCGATTGGTGATGAGAAAATTATAGCGACAATAAAAACTCGAGAAGAGGCAGAAAAGGTGTATCAATCGGCAGTTTCTATCGGAAAAACAGCTTCGCTTTTGTCTCAGGAACGGCCTAACGTGTTTCAGCAACGGATAGGAAATATATTACCAGGTGAGACGGTAGAGGTGTCGCTTACCTATTCTGAGGAATTGGTACTGAGGAACGGATTATATCATTTTGTTGTTCCAGCCGTGGTAGGTCCCCGCTATACAGGAGAAGATTCAAGCTCTTCTGTCCTTAGCACTATTCCATATTTTCAAGGAGGT
>JBIIDM010000141.1:0-9008 GCA_044238365.1 Bdellovibrionota bacterium
CTAATCTCTTCGTCAAACGGCACTTTCGCTCACTGCGACGTGTAGTAACACGTCTTGTTCGCTCAAGTGCCGCTTTCCTCGACCGTGGCCAACCTCATCAACCTCACTTGTACGCGTTTACCGGGTTCGTAAATGATCCAGTTGCCTACTCATGAGGAAAATCATACCAGACCTGATTGGCTTGTGCTTGACTTGTACCCTTCAGGAGCTTGATTACCAGTCCAGGGCGAAAGAGGAAGTACCAGTCCCCAAAGCGATCAAATTTTCGGCACGACGTGATGATTCCGTTTTTCCAGAGGTGGGCATATGACAAGCCATGCCTAAGTCCATGGCGTCGTAGTCGTCGTCCAAAGTCAATATCCTCTGCACTTACAAGCTCCTCATTGAAGCCGCCAATTTGTTCGAAGGTCTCACGTTTAAAAAAGAAGCAGCCAACATTGATTCGATAGGTCCATAGTACGGCATAAACAAACATGAACGTCACGATGATCCCAGGTGAGTAACGTTCAGGATAAATGAGGCATCCACCACCTATGGCCTTTTTGGCACGCATTATGACGATAATGTTATGGAGGGTTTTTTCTTTAAACAGGCTGTCAGCATCAATGGTCACAATGATTTGACCGCTTGTTGCCTGAATTCCTCTATTTCTTATAACGGAAAGGTTCTTGGCGTCACATGAAACGACCATGCAGCCTTCCATTCTCGCAATTTCTGGCGTGCTATCGGCGGATCGATTGTCTACAACCACCACCTCATACGAAAAATCCTCAGCAAGAAGACTGCGTGCAAAGGCGATGGAGGCTTTAAGAGAGTGCAGAAGGCGTGGAAGGTGTCGCTCTTCATCTCGTGCCGGAATAACGACCGATAGTAGGGGCGGGGCTTCACGACTGTATCCTACCTCCCCCATGATCCTTTGATTATTCACCTAGAGAAGAATCGGTTTTTAGCTCTTCGTTACGGAATTGTGTATAGCGCCACAATGCCCAATAGAAGGGGAGGAATATTAAGGCGTACTCAAGAAGTGCTGCCATTCCGGGTCGAAGATCGGCTGGCTCAATCGTCTTCTGTGCCTCAGCGGGAATATATGCCAAGCCACCATATCCGAGTATCGAGAATAGGGCATAAATTACTTCCCATGCTAAGAGACCATAGAAATAGGATCGGCGCTCCTTTTGCATAAAGACGGCGTGTCCTCGAAAGAAACTCCAGACAAGGATCCAGGCCGGAAACTTGGCTACTGGATCAATGTATTCAATAACTGTAGGCTTTCCAGCGAGCATGAGCGCCCAACTCAGCATTTGTATCAGGAAAAGTAACCAAAGATAGGTTTCCCAAGCGATAAGTGAGGTTCGCCGTCCCGTTACTGGATCACCGGGTTGTTGCTTTTTCCCGAAAGGATTTTCAAAGCGACGAGGCTTCCGGGAATTCGAGGAGGTCGATTTTTCCGAGTTCGATGGTTCGATAGATGAATTCATAGGTACCAGAGACTTAGTAATTGGTGTGCACTCTTTAAAAGGGAGCAGTTCAATTCCACTCCAAAAAGTAAGAAAATACAAGAAAAGGATATGGTTTCGACGAATAAAATTGTCTTAACCCGGGATATTTTACGAGCCGTGTGACCCGAACGCCTATATTTTCTTTAATAATTAGGTCTATTAGCCTTTCGGCAACCGGTTTAGCACCGTAATCACTATGGAGGCGCGTTTCGTGAATATAGTAATCTTCAAAAATAATAAAGTATTAAAGATTACTATAACGACTCGCGGAGGCGAGTCAAAACAAACACATAGCCATCGCCGAGATGCAACTCAAAACCGCATTATTTTTGACGATGGCTATAGTATACCTTTGCTCTTACGTCGAACTCAGATTATGAGAAAGGAGCCTCATACATAATACCGATGATAAAAATCTCGCCGAAAGTAGGATTTTAAACGGACATTGCTTTCAAATGACAATTACAGCCCGCAATAAAGTTCTAAAACCCTACTATAAGCGAAAGGTCAGTGCCGGATCAATTCCGGCAATACCGATCTGACCTCGCACCAAAGGACTAATTTGCAAAATCTTTCTGTGAAAGCTTCTTTGTTATTAGATTTTCGAACGGCACGCCCATTGAGATAGCCAACCGCTCTACAATAGGAAGCGATACATTGACATCCTGGCTGGTCTGTATTCTCCAAACGGTAGACGGGCTTACTCCCGCGCTTTCTGCAACATCAATAAAACTAACACCAAGTGCTTTAATTGCCGTTTCCATATTACGACACAAATTCGCATTATACATGAACTTGGCACTCTTTTTGGCGGATACTTTCTTCGTGTTTTTAGGAAGTTGTACTTTCTTCTGAATAAACTCAGATGGGCCGATACCAAACACCTTGCAGAGGCGCTCAAAGCGATCGAGTGTGGTAGTTGTTCGATCTTTCTCAATATCACTAAGGGCTGCACCGGTACCTTCAATCGCTTCTCCAAGCTGGTTGTAGGATAAACCAAATGCCTGACGTAATAACGCTAAGTTACGGGCAAAATTCACACGGGATGACAACATCTTATCCGTAACATTAGTAAGTGGACCTGATTTAACTGACTTCTTTGACATCTTTTTTCTCTATTAAATACTCTCTGTAACTCCCATAACTTAAGAACCTCTGAACCTGAGTTCGACGTAAGAACAAAGATCAATGGTTGAAATTGCTTTAAACACAAGGAGCGAGTGATATAAAAGCGCAGGCTGAAGCTTGCTACGTCAAGCATTTTATATCATGAGCAACGAAGTGGATGAAGTAATTTCAACCAGTTACCGAAGTTCTTGCGTCGAACTCATCAGGTTATAAGGACCAAAAATCCAATTTTTGGAAACACCTTGATATCCGGACGTCGAAAAACAACCAGAATGCCTCTAACATTAGAAAGCTACATTTACAACAAGTTTACTTTGCAACATACAGGCCTGCTCTGAAGGACTCTTTCCCGATGCAATAAGCCCGTTCGGACATTATTTAATGGAATGTTCAGGCCTTACCGCAGATTGGCAGATCTCCCTTGGCGAAAGCCCCCGCGAAAACAGCACTAACCCGCCACCATGGGATTCCCGGATGTCGCGTTTGGGAATATTACCCAATGAGAAGTGCAATGCAAGTTTTTGAGAGTAAAGTATAAGAAAAAGATAATCACCCCTCACATTTGCGAAAATCATACATTGTGACGCAGTGGTATCCCTTGTCCGGAAAAAGCCCATTAAGAGAACAAAGTGCAAAATGACAAAATCTGTCCCAACGAAGGGACTTATCCGACACTCAGAATTCCAATGAAAATAATAAGAACGACCAGTAGAAGCTTCACCGGCGACCTGATTTCGACGTAAGAAATCAGGTTTCTAGCCTAGAGACGGAGCCCCCAGCAAAGTGTACGTTTCATGGATGTTCCAAAGGTGGCGGAAAACGATTGTCTTGCGAATGATGCGTAGTATTCAATGCCGCCTTGAGCAAAATCAGTCGTTTGACGAAGAGATTCGGAAAATCAGTGGCAATTACGAGGTGTGCCCCATAAGGGAGAGGAGCTTCCTTGCCACGCGAAGAGGGGCAGAATCCGACACATTCGATGCATCGCCGAACATAGACCTGACCTCAGCTAAATCCTGCCTTACGCTGTCAACATGAGTAAGAAGCGACCGAGCCGCCTCAGCGATCCCCTTTCCTGTACAGAACTCTTGTATCAGTTCGATCACTGAATGAGGCTTACAGATATTAACCAAGGATACCTCCTTGATCTTCACTACATGCCGTGCAATCAATACCGAAACCGGTGACGCTTTATAAAAACTTACAAACGGCAATCCAGCAAAAGCTGCTTCCAAATTGCAAGTGCCGGACTTGAGTAAACCAAGACTGGAATAATACATCAAATTTCGAGCATCACCGTGTGTAAAGAAATGGCCCTGCGCTCCCATTTCGGACTTTTCGAGCTCCTCATGGATACTACGCTCTAGTAAAACCATCTTCTCAAGACTTGGCGCAACCCAGACACTCTGGAGAGCAGGCATAGATGTACGCAGTTCACTTAATGCTTGGACGAGCGGCGGGGCATGCCTTAAGACTTCCGCACTTCGACTGCCTGGCATTACCAGCGCTATGGGATCCGTAATACTTAGCCCCAGATCGTCGCATAACTCCTCCCGTGTACAGGAAGGACCAGAAAAACTCTGTAAAAATGGATGACCAACGTATTCAGCATCCTTAAAACTATCAGTTAGATAATACGGAGGCTCGAAAGGAAAGATGCACCCTACAGCGCTGACTGTCTGCTGTATAACCTCTACTCGACCGGAGCGCCAGGCCCATACCTTCGGCGGGATGTAATAATACACCGGGATGTTACAACTTCTTGCAATGCGAGCTAAGCGCAGATTAAAATCTGGAAAATCAACCAGAAACACGGCATCGGGACGCCAGGACCTAATTTCATTCGCCATTGTGGAGTATGAACGGTACAACGTTCTGATCTTTGACGCAACTTCGACAAAGCCCATTACGCCGCCCCCTTTCCGCGCATCAATCAGAATTTCCATCCCTGTAGACGCAAGTCGGGCTCCTCCCATTCCGCGAATCTGTAACGAAGGACATAGAGATTTAAGACTCTCAACAACCTCCGCGCCTCGTTGATCCCCAGATACTTCACCACAGGAAATCAAAAGCCTACGTCTCTCCATATCTTTTATCGTCTTCGTTTGAGCGTGTTTAGTTAGTCAATTAATTTGTTGATTTTTTCAAAAACACAATAGGAACTCTCAGTTCATGAGCCACCATACGGACCTTCCGTACGAATGGTGAAGTCGGGCTTCGGATTAATCTCATACCAGGTTTCACTTCTTTGCTCCCAAACTCTGCAACTGCGCATATTTAAAAAAGTTCAGTAACAATCCAATTATCAAAAGACTGCTAATCATGTTCGAGCCACCGTACCCAATCAGCGGCAATACCAAGCCCTTGGTAGGTAACAATCCAGTAACGACACCCATATTGAGTAATGCTGGCACCACAAGAAGCAGACCGAGGCCCAGTGAAAGCAAGCAGAGGAATAGATCATCAGCAAAGCGGTGCGATATGCGCAATACCCGAGTAAGCAGAATCAAGAAGATGAGCACGATGGTAATACAACCTACAAAACCCAACTCCTCTCCAATCACTGCAAAGATGAAATCAGTGTGTGCAGCCGGTAAATAGTGCAATTTCTGCTGGCTTTTGCCAAGCCCCTGCCCCATAACTTCACCGGTTCCAAGCGCAATGAGCGACTGAATTAACTGATAGCCATCGCCAGAGGAATCCTGAAAGGGATCAAGATACGCGACTAAACGCTTGACTCTGTAGGGAGTAAAGACAACCATCGGCACAACGGCAAGAACCGACATTATTCCACAAACAAGAAAGTGGCTAATCCGAACTCCCGCTACAATCGCCATGCAGAGGGATACCAGCAGTAAAACCGCAAAACTTCCAAAATCGCGCTGCAATAAAAACAACGGAATTACCGGTAACAACAACAGAAAAGGTTTTAGGACTCCACTAAGAAAACTGCCGACAGACTGTTCGTGGCGACTAAAATATCTGGCAAGCACTACTATCATTAAAATCTTTACAAGCTCGCCAGGCTGAAAATGAACGATTCCAAGATTAACCCACCTCTGTGCTCCCCCTCCAGTTGCCCCCAATCCCGGTATGAAAACCGCCATGAGCAGACATAAAGCTAGCGGAAAGCCAACCCACGACCATTGACGCAGCCAATAAATCGGTATATTAAAGGCCGAGACTCCAAGACCAAGACCAATAAGTACCGCGGCAATCTGACGCTTGACGAAATATAGCTGATCATCGTTTGCGCGAAGCGCAACCATACCTGTTGCCGAATAGACCATTAAGATGCTGAAGAACACAAGTGCAACCGCTATAGTTAGAATGAACGGTTCTATAAGAAGCGGTTCGTGAGATGCTTGATCCTCGGTCTTTGGCTCTACCGTATTCATACTTACCCTTTGATGATAGCTTCCTGATCAAAAAATGCGCCTCGATCTTCGAAATTACGAAATTCATCAAAACTTGCACAGCCCGGACTGAATACAACGACATCCCCGCATCCGGCCTGCATGCGCGCTGACTGAATTGCACCCTTTAGGGTAGGAACCACAGAAATATGCATTTCGATATCCCACTTTCTTAGAAAATCTAACATCTGTTGGTATAAGCGCTCACCACTGCCACCAAATAAGATGACCCTGGAAATTCGAAGTTTGTTTTCGACAAGCGAAGACCAGACTCCATCCCACGAGGCTTGTTTCATCTCACCACCAAACAACAGCGTTAAAGCTCTCGTTGGATAAGACTCTAAACATGAAAGTATTGCAGTCCTTGTCGCTTCGGGCGTTGTCGACTTCGAGTCATTTATCCAAGTCAGGCCATCAGAAACACCGCTTTCCTGAATCCGATAGGATGGCATTTTGAATGAACGTAGCGCAGACTCAACCGATGATTGATCGAAACGAATCCCCAGGGCCTGAATTCCGAGGAGCGCTGCTGCACAATTTCTGCGATTATGTTCACCTGTCAACGGGGTCCCTTGGAGCTGGAATCTCAGCAGCTTCGCTCCATCATAAAAGGTAAGCACATCTTTATCTTCAGTATCAACCCAGCTGTCTTCATTTTGGGGCTGAGATCCTCTATATTTTCCGAAAACCGAAACTTTTGGTCGAATATCCTTTAATGTATTTTTTACTACGCACTCGAGATCCTCTGACGTTACCACCTTCGCCCCCTCGTTCATACGCCTAAAGGGCACCAACTTGGCATTTATATATCCATCCAAAGACCCGTGCCGTTCCAGATGGTTTTCACTAATATTGAGCAACAAACCCACCTCGGGCGCAAACTGAGAGCTGGCTTCTAACTGGTAGCTTGATGCCTCAACTACCATAATATCACTTACATCAATCAATCCATGATCTTTGCCAATAAGGCTGCTTACAGGAGTTCCAACATTGCCGACAAGAAACGCCCGGCTTCCCAGTGAACATAGCAGGTGGTGCAGAAGAAGAGATGTCGTCGTTTTTCCGTTGCTTCCCGTGACTATGACTATGCGGGCAGCAATCTGTAGAAGTGCCCACTCAAGCTCGCCACGAACAATAGCCCCCTGACCACGACAGTGATTGAGCAGCGGGTTGTTCCACGGCACGCCCGGACTTACCACAACCTCATCAAAGCGAAGATCCGGGGAAGGAGTTTCTCCACCAAGCCATAAGGTTATTAAAGGCGAACTAAACCACTCTCCAGGAACCCCGGGCCGTTTCATGCTAGGTTTAATGAGTAAATCGTCCTTGTTCTTGGCATCTACGATATGAACCTCCGCTCCGCGCTTCAGATATACCTGAGCGACACTCTTTCCACTTATCCCACACCCAAATACAAGGACACGGGGCCTAATGGAATTGGCCGGATCCGAAGACTTTACAATGACCACTTATTTCTACCGTATTTTAAGTGAACTCAATGCTATTAAAGCGAGAACTATCGATATAATCCAGAATCGAACAATTATTTTCGGTTCTGGCCAACCTATAAGCTCAAAGTGATGATGGATAGGAGCCATCTTGAATACTCGCTTCTTACGCAGCTTGTAGGAGTATCGTTGTATTATAACCGAAAGAGTTTCTATGACAAAGATACCACCAGCTACAACTAAGATAAGCTCCTGCTTGGCCACAACAGCAACATAACCAAGAAGACCACCAAGAGCTAAGGCGCCGACATCTCCCATTATTACCTGAGCAGGATAGGTATTATACCAGAGAAAACCCAATCCTCCCGCTACGACTCCAGAGAGCAGGACACACAATTCTCCGACCTGTGCTGTATACTCGATATTAAGGTACTTTGATATCTCAGCATGACCAGCGGCATACACAAATACGGCGTAAGTTCCCGCACACGTCATTACCGAACCGATCGCCAGCCCATCTAGGCCATCAGTAAGGTTTACCGCATTGGAAGTCCCCACAACGACAAAAATAGCAAACGGAATAAACAGTATTCCAAGTGGAATGACGATCCCTTTAGTAAATGGTACGGTAACATCTGTTGGAAGGCCTGTTGCAACTAAACAGAGAACCCCAATGCCAGCAACTGCTGTCTGCCAGATTAACTTCTGCCGTTCCGTAAGGCCTGCACTCGTCTGTTTGGTGACCTTGCTCCAATCATCTAGAAATCCCAGATACGCATACCCCATCATCACGAATAGAGAGAACCATACGTGCTTGTTCGTTAAGTCACACCACAGCAATGATGACAGAACAACGGCCCCGACTATTACAATCCCCCCCATGGTGGGAGTGCCCCTCTTTACCTCATGGGCCTTTGGTCCATCATCCCGTATAGGCTGCCCCTTCACTCCACGGGCGGTCAGCCACTTAATAAACAGTGGTTCTAAAATCAACACAATAACAAAGGAAGAGAGAAATGATACAACCGCTCTAAAAGTCTGATATTTAAAGACGTTGAGCCATGAAATCGATTCAGAGAGATATTGATAAAAAATATGATAAAACACTTCACCGACTCCAAAGACGGGGATTTTTACAATAGGGGGAATGCCTCAACTCAGAGGAAGCTTACTATACTTTGGCATCATCGTTCTACGGGTGATTAACCGGAAAGGCAGCTGTTGAAATGTATACGGAAAAAAAGTCGCTCAAAGGAGGCTAGGACCCCCAAATTTTCATTGTGAAATCTCATTTTTTCGTCAAAATAGCGAGTACCTCCCCTGTTGGAACACGTGGAAGTCTAAAAACCTGAGTTCGACATAAGAATAAAAAGGTACATGGTTGAAATTGCTTTAGACACGAGAGGCGTGCAGTGATATAAAAGCGCAGGCTGAAGCTTGCTACGTCGAGCATTTTATATTATGAGCAACGAAGTGGATGAAGTAATTTCAACCAGTTACCGCAGTTCTTACGTCGA
>JBIIDM010000142.1:0-8936 GCA_044238365.1 Bdellovibrionota bacterium
AACCTGAAAAAGTATCATACCGGAAGTTCTCCGGAAATTAACGCCTGAGGAGATTGCTCTATCGGGACAAAGAGCAATCTTTGTTAGATATCAATCGCTGAATCAGGAAGCAAATTTAGTCAATGTAGTAATTGTCTATATTTTGCGGAACGGCTACTGGAATGCCTTTGCTGAGAGCTTCACCAAACTTCACCAAACTTCGGTATGCGGACAAATATCCGGCAAAACCTTGCGCTTTATCACTAAATAATCTATATGGCCACAAGTCGAAAGATATAATTAGCCATTTGAGGAGCTACTAATGGGGACTCTGGATTCCATCCTATCGGTGTTTACACTCACCCGCTATGATTTAATAATGATATTTGTGAGCATGGGGTTGTTCTATGTTCTCTGGAAGAACTTGGACCGGCTTTTCGTATCTAAATATATTATATATTTACAACACAGAGAGAGGCTGACACAGGGAAATCTTGAACAAGCAGTGGTTTTAGAAAAAGATGCGATGAGGTTAGCTGGCGAGCTAGATGCGGAAAGGCGAGAAGCTCGTGCTCGTTCGATGGAAAAGCGAATAGTAGAGATTGCGGACGCAAAGCGAGAACTTGACAGAGCCTTTAAGTTAAGTGAATTGAAAATAAACACAGAACTCGACGCCAACAAGAAAAAGTATGAGGACCTTGCGCAGCAAACGGAAGCTTCACTTGCCAAGTCTCTCCCGGAATTAATAAATCAGATTAAGGATTCCTTGAATAAGGGAGCATCTGCATCCAAGGATCGTTCAGGCGTAAGCCTTCAGATTCTAGTGCTTTGTCTGAGTGTTGTACTGCTGAGTGGCGCAGCTCCGGCATTGGCACAGGCAGGCGGGCAAGAGCACCAGGCCACGTTTTCGTCCATATTGTTTCCCACTATTAACTTCGTTATCTTTTCAGTCGCTCTTTTTCTATTAATGAAGAAACCTGTTGCAGAGATTTGGAAAAAGCGTCGCCGGTCTATTGCACAGAGGCTTGCAGATGTTACAGCAAGTTATGATAAGGCCAAGAACGCGCTCGAACAAGTTGAGAGGGAGAAAGCCAGGCTTCAAGAGCAGTTAGGTGAGATTGAGGAGGATTTCGCAAAACAGACAATCAGCGAAATTTCGGAACTTAAGAAGAATACTCAGAACAGAATTGCGCAAATTGAGTCTGACATGAGCATTCGAATGGAGCGTCAGCGTAAGGCAATAAGCGATGACTTATTTGAAAGAGTGGTAAACGAATTAATGGTCAAGGTTCAGAGCGAGGTTGAGAGGGACTTTTCTCGCCCCAAGGAGGGCGAAGTTGCAGACCGTCGATTTAGTGAAACAAAACTGCGAGAAATTCAACAGAATAAAGACACAATAGTGACGGACGGAAACTAACAGTAGTTCGCTAGCTTTAGTGGCGAGGAAATTTAGGAAGAGAATGAGAATTTCGTTTTTATCAAAGAAATATTCAAGAGCCCTTTTTAATTCTCTTGCTGAGAATCAGAGAGAGGCCGTGCTAACTTCGTTAAAGTCATTTCAGCAAGCGCTAGCTGGGTTCGAGGAATTGCGCGTGGCCCTTCTTTCGCCGGTTGTAAAATCAGACGATAAGATGGCCGTGATAGATGTGTTGTTTGATAAGCTGAAGCTCGTAGAAAAGAAAGAAGCGCCTGTTAGCTTAAAGAACTTTTTCAAAATATTAATAGGACTGTCGAGAATCGACCTTTTTGAGGAAATTGTTGCCTCGTTCGAAGCTGATTTTCTGGCTTCTACAGGTGTTACGTTTCTTAGAGTTGAAGCGGCCCGAAATCTTTCTGAGGAAGAGTCGAAAAACTTGAACGAGTTGCTCGCTAAGAGTTTCGGAAAGAAGCTAAAAGTGCAACTATCCGAAAATCGCGCGATTATCGGTGGGCTTCGGATATGGAAGGGGGACGAATTGATAGATGCCTCAGTTGTCAGTCAGCTACATCAGGTTAGAGAGAGTTTAATAGTGCAGTAGTGTTTTAGAACACGGTAGAAGATACCCCTATAAATTGTTTCGGGAACAATTTGTAGGAGCGGGTAGATTTACGATAGATAACGCTTAGCTTTGTAGGGAATAGTAAAGCAATGTTTAGTAGCGCAGAAGAGATTACTTCGATTCTTAAGGAAAAGATCGCAAACTTTACACCATCCACTGAGTATAGTGAAACTGGGGTAGTTTTGTCGGTAGGTGACGGAATATGTAGAGCTTACGGATTATCAAAAGTTGCTTCCGGCGAGCTTGTTGAGCTTGAAGGCGGTCTTAAGGGAATTGCTCTTAACCTTGAAAGCGATAATGTTGGTATCGTTCTTATGGGGGAAACTACTCAGGTCCGAGAGGGCGATCGAGTAAAAAGAACCGGTAAAATCGCGGAAGTCGGTGTTGGCGAAGCGTTAATAGGACGAGTTGTCGACGCACTTGGCACTCCAATTGACGGTCTGGGGCCAATAGCATCCGCTGAAACCAGACGACTCGAAGTGAAGGCTCCGGGTATTGTAAAGAGAAAATCGGTTCACGAGCCTATGCAGACTGGACTAAAGGCGATTGACTCGATGACTCCGGTGGGTCGGGGTCAACGGGAACTTATTATTGGTGATAAGAAAACTGGCAAGACCACAGTCGCTATCGACACTATTATTAATCAGAAGGATTCCGGGGTTATCTGTATATATGTAGCGATAGGGCAAAAGCGAAGTTCAGTTGCGCAAGTTGTTCAGAAGCTAAAGGACTTCGGAGCGATGGGCCATACTATTGTTGTTGCTGCTACAGCGTCAGAAGCGGCACCACTTGCATTTCTCGCGCCCTATACTGGGTGTGCCATGGGTGAATATTTCATGGATAAGGGGAAACACGTTTTAGTGGTTTTCGATGATCTTTCCAAGCATGCCGTTGCTTATCGTGCTGTGTCGCTTCTGCTTCGGCGTCCTCCGGGACGGGAAGCGTATCCTGGTGATGTATTTTATCTTCATTCGAGGTTGC
Organism: Bdellovibrionota bacterium; assembly: GCA_044238365.1. GTDB lineage: Bacteria > Bdellovibrionota_C > UBA2361 > UBA2361 > JBIIDM01 > JBIIDM01. The sequence goes on from JBIIDM010000142.1 coordinate 3,000, forward strand.
TAGAGCGTTCAGCGAAATTAAGCGATGAAATGGGTGCAGGGTCCATGACGGCTCTTCCGATCATTGAGACTCTTGAGGGCGACGTTTCGGCGTATGTTCCTACCAACGTAATCTCTATTACTGACGGTCAGATTTACTTGGAATCAGACTTGTTTAACGCAGGTATTAGGCCAGCCGTGAATGTTGGATTGTCCGTTTCGCGGGTGGGTGGAGCAGCGCAGACGAAGGCTATGAAGAAGGTTGCAGGAACGCTCCGCTTGGAGTTGGCTCAGTTTCGAGAGAAGCAGGCATTTGCCCAGTTTGGATCGGACCTCGATCCTGCGACGCAGGCTCAGCTCGCCAGGGGATCTCGGTTAGTCGAGGTTTTGAAGCAGGACCAGTACAGTCCTCTGCCATTTGAGATGCAGGTTATTTCGATATTGGCGGTGATATCTGGGGAATTCGATGTGCTTCCTCTAGACAAGATTCGTGAGGCAGAGAAGTTCCTCCACTCTCAAATGACAACTACGTATGTCGATTTGCTGAGCAAGATAAAAGAGAGCAAATCCTTGGATGATGACGTTCGCACGCAGGTACTAGCTGTGGTGAAGAAGGTCGTTGAGAGCTTTAAGTAGGCGACAGAGTAAGTAGCTCGAGGTAAAAAGAATGGCCGGATTAAAAGAGATAAAACGTCGATTAGCTTCGGTAAACAATACCAAGAAAATTACCTACGCGATGAAGCTTGTCGCGGCGGCAAAGCTTCGGAAAGTGCAGGAGGAAGTTGTCGGTTTTCGACGATATCGTGCCAGTCTTTACGACATGCATGAAGTCTTGAAGGTAGCCTTTGACTCTTCTTTAGGCCAAGAGGATCTAGGGACAGATTTGCTTTCAGAGGAGCGTGACGTTAACTCTGTATGTCTACTAGTGGTTGGTGGTTTTCGTGGATTGGCAGGCGGCTACAATACAAATGTGAGTAAGGCTATTGATGCCACTCTCAAGAACGTTAGTCAAAAGTACCCCGGAGCGGCGATATCTGCGGTGGTGCTGGGAAAAAAGGCTTGTGAGCATTTACGCAAAAGGAAAATTCGGATTGAGAAATCTTACGAAAAATTACCTGATGTGGTATCGAAGTGGCCTTTGGCTGAGGTTGTAGACAAAGTTGTTGCTGATTATCGGAGTGGTGACGTGGATAAAACGTTTCTCATTTTTACTGAGTTTCGTTCTGCGCTATCACAGCATGTTAACACCCTTCAGCTCTTGCCTTTCTCTGCAGAAGCGGGCGATGTTGTTAATAGCGATGTTGTGGGAGCTAAAAAGGGACCGGAGAAGTCTTCTACAAAGCCACTGGATGTGATTTCGGAGCCTTCTATCAAAGAGGTTTTGGCAGAAGTCGTTCAAAGGATGGTAAAAGCTGAATTATTGTATGCGTCGCTCAATGCGCAGGCGAGCGAGCACGGAAGTCGAATGACGGCGATGGATGCGGCAACTAAGAATGCCAGTGATTTGGTTGATAGGTTGCGCTTAACCTATAACAAGCTAAGACAGTCAGGTATTACAGCAGAGCTTCTCGATATTATTGGTGGGGCTGAAGCGATCAGATAGTTTATAGTTCGGCACTTTGTTCTTTCTGGCTAGCTCCTTTTGGGGTCGTCATTAAGCTGAGTGGTGAGTAGAAAAGAAAAAGAGAGTCGTATGGGTCAAGAAATGAAACAGATTGGAAAGATTTCTCAGGTACTGGGAGCGGTAATCGATGTAGAGTTTCCGCCGGGGGTAGTTGCCCCGCGAATTTACGATGCCTTGGTGACAACAAATGCAGCGATTAACGATGAGAAAGACAACCTAGTTTTGGAGGTTGCGCAACATTTGGGAGATAATGTTGTCCGTTGTATTGCGATGGATTCTGCTGAGGGACTTACTCGGGGGCAGGATGTTCGGGGTACTGGCGCTCCAATTTCGATTCCGGTAGGTCCTAAGACCTTGGGGCGGATCCTCGATGTAATCGGGCGACCTATCGACGAAGCGGGTCCTATTGAAACCGAAACAAGATGGCCTATCCACCGACCGACACCCTCATTTGAGGAGCAAGCGACTTCCAAGGAAATGCTTGAGACAGGAATTAAGGTAGTAGACCTTCTTGCTCCCTATGTTAAGGGTGGAAAGATTGGTCTATTCGGTGGAGCCGGTGTTGGCAAAACGGTCATCATCATGGAGCTCATTAACAATATTGCCAAAGCTCATGGGGGTTACTCGGTCTTTGGTGGAGTTGGAGAACGTACCCGTGAAGGAAACGACCTTTGGCATGAAATGAAAGAGTCTGGTGTCTTAAACAAGGCCTGTCTCGTGTATGGTCAGATGAACGAACCGCCAGGGGCACGTTTTCGGGTGGGTTTGAGCGCTCTGACTGCGGCTGAATATTTCCGTGATGAGGAGGGTAAAGATGTCCTTCTCTTTATTGATAATATTTTCCGATTCCTGCAAGCGGGTTCAGAAGTTTCTTCTCTTTTGGGAAGAATGCCAAGTGCGGTGGGGTATCAACCAACTCTTGCGACTGATATGGGACAGCTACAGGAGCGAATTACCTCTACCACCAAGGGTTCAATTACTTCAGTTCAGGCCGTATATGTTCCGGCTGATGACTACACCGATCCAGCCCCTGCAACGACGTTCGCACATTTGGATGCGACCACAGAGTTATCTCGTTCGATCGCTGAAAAAGGTATTTATCCCGCAGTGAATCCGTTGACATCGTCTTCGACTATTCTGGATCCTTTGGTGCTTGGTGAAGAACATTACCGGGTTGCTCGAAAGGTCCAGCAAGTTTTGCAGCGATATAATGAACTGCAGGATATTATCGCCATTCTTGGTATGGAAGAGTTGTCAGAAGAGGACAAACTGACCGTATCTCGTGCGCGAAAAATCGAACGTTTTCTATCACAACCGTTTCATGTTGCGGAAACCTTTACTGGCACGCCTGGGGTATTTGTTCCAGTGTCAGAGACTGTGCAAGGGTTTGGCGACCTCGTTGACGGAAAGTGTGATGACTTGCCAGAACAGGCTTTTTACATGGTTGGTAATCTTGATCAGGCCAAAGAAAAGGCGGAGAGATTGGCAGCTGAGTTCCAGAAGAAGAATAGGGCAGCGTAGATGGGTGAGTTCTCGAAGCCCTTATACGAGTTTCGAGGCTACTTGATTTAGTTTTTAAGAAGACGCGGAGTGATTAATGGCGGGAGTGCCGTTTCTATTGTTGACAACATCTGGGGCAGTTTTTGAAGGAGAGGTGGATTCCGTTGTTCTGCCTACTGCTCAGGGGGAGATACAGGTACTTCCGGCTCACGCTGATTACAGCTCGATCGTCGGTGTAGGCTGGATTCGCGCTGAAGGGGCTGTGTCGTCCACTGAGAAGGGCGCGTCAGGCACGGGGCCACGGGAGTGGGCTATTTTGAACGGCCTTATTAAGATTACGAATGGACGGGTAGAGTTGCTTGCCGATAAGGTGTATCGCAAGGGTGCACCGGAAATTACTGAGGCGCTGATTGCAGAGTTTCCGGGGTTGGGGAAGGCGCAGTAGGGGGGGGGGCCTGATTTTCAAAAGGAAGGAAGTGTCAGAAGCGACGCAAGAATAATAATAGAGCCTGCGATTACATACGTGCTGCTTTTGCTTAGCGTGCCATCCAGTACAACAATCAACCCTCCAAACATCCCGAACAACCGTGTGCCGACTATGAATTCAATCGCGAAAATAGGGCGGTCTTCAGGATTGTCGTAGCTTCCACCAATTGCCTCAAACAACCACTCGGCACTGAACTCCCGAGTGGCTATAATTAGCACTATAGCCATCGTCAAAAATAATGCGGTTTTGACTCGCCTCCGCGAGTCGTTATAGTAATCTTTAATACTTTATTATTTTTGAAGATTATTATATTATTGTGGCCATTCCTACGCTTTTTGCGAGCGCTGGTGGCGCTAAGCTTATTTCCCTCTTCATTTGTGGGTGGTTTCTTTATAACAGGGGGCCCTTGATTCTGTTCCATTAGCCTATTGTATCCACTCCAAACCAAGACTTCCTGAAAAGGCTTTTCTATTTAGACTTGCTTCTCGCCCTTTTTGATTACTCTTCATCCTCGCCACCCTAAAAACCTGGTAACTTTTTGCCAGAACCGAGAATAGTTCAATGTAACTAATCCGTTCGTCCGTCAAACGAACATTCCACCCGTCGTAGCTGTTTAGATTTCCGGTCGCCGCCAAAAGATCTTCCAAAATCTACACTGCCACACTTCGCGCCCCGGTTCCATAACAGGGGCGCGCTATTCTCAAGGTTCAGATCCCATGACTAATGCTCCATTTCGTACACTTGCCCCAACTCAACCCCCTGTTTCCGATGCTTTGCAGGAACAACAGCGTCCTGCCACCAAGTCCCTCACATGGAGTGGCTCTAAACCCTCGTTATTTCAACCCACTGATGACGTGGCAACCCTCGTCGCCCGTTTTGCCGAGACACTATGCCCTCTCTTTCCCGTATCAGTTGCGCGCATTTACCAAGCACTCCCAGTCAAATCACCAAGGGGCGATGGAGTGTTACTCTTTGTGACATCGCGTGCTCATGACGAAACCTTGAAAAGAGAATTTAAGTTCGTACTTGGAAGCGATGTTGAATTCGAATACGGCAGCGAGGAGGTGGTGGTAGAGGCGATCGAGCTTGCCTATAACGACAGTGACAAAAAGCTCAAGGATGGCGTCGAGGCGATGAGAGAGGTGGATCGAGCAATGCCCTCTCTTGTGCTGTCAACTAACGAAGTTCAGAGTAAGGTTGATGACCCAATTCTGAAATTCATAAACTCCCTGCTGTATCTGGCGTGCCAACGAGGAGCCTCTGACATCTACATAACGCCGCTAGAACAGGGTATATTTATACGGTATAAGATTGACGGAAACATCCTAAGTAACGATCTCCCCATTTCATCATTGGCAATCCATGAGCGTTTGGTAAGGCGGCTGAAAGTGCTTGCCCGTCTTGAATCGCATCTGGTCGGAGTGCTTGCGGATGGAGAGTTTACGTGGTCTGAGGGACTTTATCGTTGTACTATTAGATTAGCGGTAATTCCCACAGTATGGGGTGACCGGGTCACATTGAGGGTACACTCTTCGCGCGCGCGAAAACTCCGTTTGTCCGAACTATCGTTACAGGAGGAGATTCTCGATGAAATCTACCTTTTCGCAGGTGGGCGACCGGGACTCGGCATAATAGCCGGTCCAACTGGTTCGGGAAAAACAACGCTCCTGTATTCCCTAATCCAGCATTTGCGGGACCAGGGCAAGGAGATTCTTACCATTGAAGACCCCGTCGAAGTAGTCCTGCCCGGCATATCTCAATGCGCTGTTCAACCAAATCGAGGCTTCACATTTGCGGACGCGATTCGTTCTATGTTGCGTCACGATCCAGATGTGATCATGATTGGAGAGGTGCGTGACGAGGAAAGTGCCGGGGCGATGGTACGCGCAGCACTCACGGGACACTTCGTGCTAACTACAACCCATGCGTCTGATGTTTTTGGAGTTATTTCACGGTTACTGGAATTTGGTATAATGGAGTCAATGATTCGTGAGGCGCTACGGCTTATAGTGTGTCAGAATCTCTATCCAAGGCTATGTAATGTCTGTCGAACTAAACACCCGAACAGTGGTGGCTGGGTAGCTAATGGGTGTGAGTCCTGCTGTTTCTCAGGATTAAGCGGAAGAGTGCCGATTAATGAATTGATTGCTGGAGATATTCGTTCTACAGAGGGAAGTGGTTTTAGTTCGAGGAGTTCATCAGCGGTTAATTTTATCAGCATGCAACAGTCGATTGAACGTGCGCATCTTAGAGGGAATATCCGTCTGAGCTCGACGTAAGAAGTGCGATTACTGGGCCATGTACCCTTATAGGTGTTTTTTTCTTAGTCGTAGTGGAAAGTCTTGTTT
>JBIIDM010000143.1:0-8891 GCA_044238365.1 Bdellovibrionota bacterium
CGCATAGAATGTAGTAAGGGTGTGCGTGCATACCATTATGGCAAGTAAAACAGAGAAGCGTCGCGCACGATTCCGTGACTGATTAGTACTCAGCCCCGTCTCTGAGCATACGCGAAACAGCGCACCAATATAGATAAGTAGCAGATGCCATCCAAGCAGCTGCGAGTAAAGCCCTGCCCCTAGAATTGCGCTGGCGCCGACCCCGGCAGAAGCACCATCATGATTCAAAAACCAAAATGTCAGGGCGCAAACCACCAGAGCAAAGAGACATTCTGAGCTGCGAGCATCAGCTGAGCACCTAGCAACCTCATAATAGAGCGGGCGTGCAGCGTATAAAAATGACCAATGCAATGTTGCAAGCTGAACTACGCAAACCAGATATATTGCACACCTAACGGGGTCCGACAAAAAAAATCCTAACGGAACTGAAACTAGCCATGCCATTAAGTGAGCGACAAATCCATAAAATTGAAAGGCAGGCCAACCCGTAAACCAGGCACGATCATAAAATACTATAGGATTACTCCACCACGTTGCTCCAAGCCGCTCTACCATCGCAATGTGACCAAAAAGATCTGAATTGGCTTGAAGGTCATCGCCGAGGAATACGTGAAACCAATAAAACAACCAAGCGCTCCACAACACCATAATCAACGATACAGGTAATGCCCCTCCCGATTCTTGTCTTTTGTCATCGTCTGTCATAGAGCTACTTGCGGGAATAATAAAATATATCTGATACGAGACAGCACACTTATGCGTCAAAACTCCTTATTGCTTTTACTGGCGCCGTTTATAAATCCAGCACAAAGCGGTAGCATCCCACTCTTCCGGGTGCAGAGTCGGATGCCAAAAATTCTGTTCATCAGTACTCCAGAGAAGAAAATCAGGACACGTTGAAATTGGTTTACCGCCGTAGGTACACGTTCCTAAGGCGCTAAATTCCGATTGAAAACTAGCCGGTAATCTATGTAATAACTTTTCTTATTCCATAGATTACCGGCATGCTCTTTCTATAAGAATCCTCCGCCCAAGGTCACCACACTAAAAGGCGTAGAATCGGCAACCACTATTGCACGCCTAGGGAGTAACTGATTTAAGTTCCTTGCCGCCTCAATATGTGATGGTAAGTAGATCGTGCTCCACCCACCCACCAGTAGCAATGTAGCGAGCTGATTCCCAGATTGCTAGTATCATAAGAAGGATCGGCAAACCTAAGTGTAGCAATCGCTGCCAAAGAATACCATACCCATTTAGCTTCGAACTGTCTGGAGGCTCTATTAGGGAGAATCCATAATGGTCAACTTGGTACAAGTAATACGCTGCAGCTCTGATCTGCTCGTTTTATAGAAGTATCTATGGGGTCATTTCATCGATGTCAATTGGCTAAAACCATTACGACAAAAGTCATGTTTGGCGTGTGTTCTGTCAAGTGAGAAGATAGCTTCGAATTAGCAACGACCGTCGAGCGCCGTAGAGAGATCTAGATGTTAACACGGGTGGCGGATTTTTACGTAGTTCGCTGGGCTCTGGAGCCGGTCTGTTTCGAACCGGTGTGCGCGGCCATAGTTTTCACCACGAACAAGGCATAAAACTACATCACCCTTAGCAATTGCATAAAAATACAGGTAGTTTGCATACAATTTTAGCGCCCGGATTTGTGAAACAATTAGAAACAAAGTATGTTTGCGCGACTTAATGCAGAAGTTTATGGACGTCTGATTTGTATACTATGAGAAGTGCCACAAAATCCTCCCACGCTCAATCAATACTCAGTTCAGAAGCCTCCGAGCGGCTTCTGTCATTACGACCAACCGGGCACCTTCGCTTTACCCCTGAGGGCGCGGCTCTACTTGAATCGTTAGGCGAGGGAGTTCGACGTGCCTTTTCGAATAGCGCTGCTCATGGCGTTGTGCAGCTGGCCGGGATGGTGCCCAACCAACCACTACCGCCGGAGCTTCGGTGGTGGAGATCTCTCGGCAGGTTGCTGTTGAAGAATATCTGTGCGGATCTCCCGTATGACCAGAATCAGCCCCAACTTCAGAAAAAGCTTCAGAACCTCCAGGACGAAGCCCCCCCATTCCCCGGTGCCGAATATATCCCGCTCGTACTAGCGGAATTCTGGGAAAACATGATTAATGAGCTTGAGACCGCTGCCAAAGTGCTGAAGACAACAACCATCAGCGCATATGTTCGCACAACATATCCGATTTGGGCACAGGTCGGTCGGGTCATTTTTCATCTGGCCGAGAAGACGAACGATGAGCAACGGCCGTTCGCGTTCATCGTTACGTATGACAGAACGGATTCACGTGGTGAAAAATCTGTAATGCCGATTGGACGAGCCTTGCAGGAGTTCACGACCAATGGCAATCAGCACGCATTACTTGCCATGCTTGAACCCCTACAAGAGGCGCAGAAGGGTTGTGAATTTCTAAGCTCCCTGATCTCATCCGGGGAAATATTCCATCCCCTTGCATTTTCCGAACAAGAGGCGTTCGCTATCCTCAAGAACGTTGCACAGTACCATAAGGCAGGTATTGTACTTAAGTACCCTAAGTGGGTTGGCGGAAAGCCACAGCGTCCACAACTTGCCGTTGTTATTGGTGACAAGAAGAGTAGCACCGTAGGCTTTGATGGATTGGTTGATTTTTCTCTTCAGGTCGCCCTCGGGGAAAAGAAACTCACGAAAAAGGAAATTGAGGATATCCTTCGTGCTGGCGAGGGGTTGGTACGTATCAAGGGTGAATGGGTTGAGATTCATCACGACTCATTTTACGGGGAATTGAATCATTGGCGAACAATTGAGAAGCAGGTACAAAAATCGGGTCTGTCATTGGCCGATGCTATGCGATTACTTTCCGGCGCAACTCACCTTACGTCTTTCAAGACTGGAAATCCGGTATTAGGTGAAGATCAAGAAAACTCAGGTCCCAAGCCAGGACGTTGGCTGGATGATGTATTGCAAAAACTCCGCAATTCGGCAGAACAGAAAACAAAAAAGCTTGTCCTGAAATCACTTAAAGCAACGTTGCGTCCGTATCAGGTTCATGGCGTTCAATGGCTTTGGGGTCTATACTCCCTGCGCCTGAGTGGTTGTCTCGCAGATGATATGGGCCTTGGAAAGACTATCCAGGTTATCTCACTCCTTTTACAAATAAAGGATCAGGAAAAGGAAACCCAAAAACTCCCATCTTTGTTGGTAGTTCCGGCGTCATTGATTGCCAATTGGGAACGTGAATTGAAGACGTTTGCTCCTTCACTCTCTCGCTTTATCGCACACCCTTCTGAAACAGAAAGATCTTCATTAGACAAAACCTCCGCACGACAACTAAAAAAGTATGATTTGGTAATAACTACGTATGCCTATCTCCAACGGCTACCAGCCATTGCATCAACTAACTGGAATTGTGTGATACTTGATGAGGCTCAAGCAATTAAAAATGCTGGCACCCTTCAAGCGAAAAAGGTGAAAGCACTCACATCGCGAGTTCGTTTTGCGCTTACTGGTACGCCAGTGGAGAATCGCATTGGAGATCTCTGGTCTCTTTTTGATTTTCTTTCGCCCGGCCTGCTCGGTAATGTAACGGAATTTCGGAGATTCATAAAGCAACTAGACGCAGGAGATCGCACGAACTACGCGCCTTTGCGAAACCTTGTCCGACCATTCATTCTGAGGCGGATGAAACATGACCGTTCGATAATTGCCGACCTTCCTGCAAAAACCGAGATAAAAACCTTCTGCACGCTGTCTAAAGTTCAGGCAAGTAGGTACAGTACCCTGGTTGAACAGCTTGAAGAGGCGCTGGTGTCGTCTGATGGTATTAAGCGTAGAGGCATAATTCTCTCGTACCTGCAACAATTCAAGCAAGTATGTAATCATGCGTCCCATTGGTCGGGCGATGGGTCATATAGTAAAACAACAAGTGGGAAATTTGACAGGTTGAGGGAGCTCTGTGGCGACATTGCGCTTCAGCAGGAAAAAGTGCTGGTTTTTACGCAGTTCAGAGAAATGACGTCTCCACTTGCAACCCTGCTGGAGAAGGTTTTCAACAAGCCCGGACTAATTCTCCATGGTGGCACTTCAGTGACTAAAAGGAAGGAGTTGGTCGCTGAGTTCAGTCAGGAGGAAGGCCCACCATTCTTTGTTCTTTCCCTTAAAGCGGGGGGGACGGGGCTTAATCTTACCGAAGCAAGCCATGTGATACATTTTGACCGATGGTGGAATCCTGCGGTGGAAGATCAAGCTACTGACCGTGCCTTTCGAATTGGGCAGAAACGCAATGTCATGGTACATAAGTTTATAACGCGCGGTACTCTTGAGGAACGGATTGACCAAATGATCGACACCAAAAAGGGCCTTGCCGGTGACATCATTGATGGCGGCGCCGAAAAAGTAATTACCGAATTAAGTACAAAAGAATTGATCGACTTGGTTTCGCTCAATTTGCAACAGGCTATCGATTAATCTGAGGCAGCTATGAGCTGGGGTTGGTATCCATCTTCACGAGACCGCAAGCGCAGTCGAAAGAACGCGCAGCGTGAAACCGCTAAAATTAAAAATGCATCGCCAGTAGTAGTTGAGGGCCGTACTATAGCCCGCTCCTTTTGGGGAAAGGCCTGGTGCGACAATCTAGAATCGTATAGTGACTACGAGAATCGTCTTCCACGGGGACGAACCTATTGCCGAAACGGTAGCATTGCGGACCTTAAAATCGAACAAGGGCATATCAGTGCACGAGTAGTTGGTAGTAGTCTTTATAAGGTGAATATAGAAGTAGTCGCAATGCCTTCCAAGAAGTGGGCGCAGCTAGTAAATGCGTGTGGTCGCAGTATCTCGTCCATGGTTGAATTGCTTGAGGGAAGACTTTCAAGCTCGGTTATGGAGACCGTAATTGATAGATCCATCGGGCTATTTCCCGCACCAAAGGAGATATCGCTTAGCTGTTCCTGCCCGGATTGGGCTGATATGTGTAAACATGTTGCTGCTGTCATGTATGGCGTTGGCAATCGCCTTGATAAAAATCCCGAGCTGCTATTCACACTTCGTAGTGTAGAGGTTCAGGAGTTACTTGCCAGTTCACAAGCAATCAACTCACCCTCTCTTCCCAGCTCATCGCGAATTATAGCCTCAGTTGATCTTTGGGAGGTTTTTGAGATTGAAAATAGCTTAAAAAAACCGAAGGGCAGAAAAACTAGCAAAGCACTGAGTCGGCCCAAAAGAGAATCAAAGCCATCGCGAGTAAATGCGGTTGGCTAAACGCAATTACTCGTAGTAACACCGGAAAGTTGCCTCTGGTTACTATTGTGGTTCCTCTCCTGATATACCCGTCCCAGTTCAAACTGTCACAGGGAGTTCGAACTGAGACGGGTATAATGTTTTCCCTCCGGGGGTTTTGCCTCCGGCAAAAATTACACTCATCCCAAATCGTCATTTATTGTGTTGTTAGTAGTTCCATCTCCAAGCTGACCGTAATCCTCGTTATACCCCCAAGCCCACAAAGTGCCATCACTCTTTATGGCAAGTGTGTGATAGCCTCCCGCTGTAACACTACTCCAATTTGTAGCACTTCCGTAAGCGCCGAATGAGGGGCATTATTGCCCTTTGCACAATAATGCCCCTCATTCGGCGCTTACATACTACTCCAATTTGTAGTACTTCCAATTTGGGTAAGGCTGGTCCTATTGGTAGTAGTTCAATCTCCGAGCTGACCGGACGCGTTAGCCCCCCATGTCCACAAAGTGCCATCTTCAAGAATTGCAACCGTATGAAGGGATCCAGCTGCTACCTTAGCAGGTACCGCAAGAGCTTCTTTTGAAAAACCAATTACGGCAATAATGGTGCACAGAAATACAATCAGAGTGGATACGCTCTTTGGTTGGAACATTTTCTTTAATAGCACTTGAAGTCCATAACAGAAATTGACGATTTTCTAGTGTCAATGCCGCGGAAAAAAGGTCGATTCTCGCCAAAAGCCATTCTTACTCTCGTTGAAGCTAATAGTTATGGGCATATGTGGTGGATAAGGAGAGGGACTTGATTGACAAGTTACCCTTGCTACACCTTGATTCAGACCAACTTAAAGAGACCGTATTAATTCTAACGGCTATCGCACGAAATGAAAAAGAGAAGTGGCTTGTTATTAGTGCTTTAGATGCATTGATGCGACTGAATTCTGCTGAAATTGATCAAGCTATTATTAGTATTATAAAAAGCAGATGGAGGAGCAGTCCTGAGGAGGTGGGCCATTTGGCAGACATTTGCCATCGATTGGGACGACGGGATAAAATAAAAACACGTGAATTAATACCTATTCTGCTTGTGTTTTTAGAAGAAGATGATTCCTGGCAAACAATTTCTGCTGTAGCAGAGGCCCTTCAGCAAATAGCAACGTCTTCCGACCATCAAGTGATTGCAGCTCTCCAGAAAGCTAGAACCAAGATCCAAATAGACATTAAAAGTGTTGCTAACCAAAATGCACTCCTCTCTATCGAGAATGCACTTCGAATTCTTAGTACGACTTCGACCGATACTCCGTAAACAGTAGCACCTACACTTTCTTATGCAGTGGACAACGAGGCTTTTACACTGCTTTTATTAGCTGCAGATAGTGCAATTGGGTGGTAGCAAAGTGCTAGAGTGACCCCGTTGCTTATGCTTAAAATGATTCGACAACTCTTTATCCATCACAACCCTCCAGTTCCTTCTCGATCTGCTCAATACTGGGCAGGTTGATCTGCAACGATTCTGGCAGAGACTCCATGAGTTTGTATTCCGAAATACCCATGGGTTGAGACTTGTCGCCAAGAGCATATTCCGCTACCACCTTATTTTTACTCTTGCACAACAGCAGGCCGATGGTGGGATTGTCCTGCTCGTTTTTCACCTGCCTGTCGACCGCGGTTAGGTAAAAGCTCAGCTGGCCTGAAGTGTTCCGGCTTGAACTTATCCGCCTTGAGTTCGATCACCACGTAGCAGCGCAGCTTGAGATGATAGAAGAGCAGGTCAATGAAAAAGTCATCGCCACCAACTTCCAAATGCACCTGGCGCCCGACAAAGGCGAATCCTGCTCCCAGCTCCAACAGAAATTGGGTGATATGTTTCACCAGCGCTGATTCAATCTCCCGTTCGTCGGCCTCTTTGCCGACATCGAGAAAATCGAACAGGTAGGGATCCTTGAGCGATTGACGGGCAAGATCGCTCCCCGGCGCGGGAAGGCGTTCGGCAAAGTTGGTAACAGCCTTGCCGGTACGTTCGAGTAAACGGGTCTCGATGTGGATATTCAAAACATTCCGCGACCAGCCATGTTCGATTGCCGCCTGGGCATAGGCCAGACGCTGTTCCGGTTGCTTCAGGCGAGCCAGCAGCACCAGATTGTGGCCCCAGGGTAATTGTCCAACAGCCTGTTGGACAATTTGCCCATCCGGCCATGCTTCCGCAAAGGCTCGCATATACATGAGGTTAGCGCGGGAAAAGCCCTTCATCTCCGGGAAGGCAGTGCGCAGGTCGTGGGCGAGTCGGTCGATCACTTTTGCCCCCCAGCCCTATTCTGCCTGCCTGGCCAGAATATCACGGCCAATCTGCCAGTAGAGCGTCACCAGTTCGCGGTTGACCGCTAAAGCGGCGCGTTGCTGGGCCGAATGAATGCGGGTTTTAAGATCAGCCAGCCAGTCGGCATACCCTTCCGGCGGCGGCATTAGAGAAGCGGGTTTGTCGTTCATGCTTACCCCCCAGACAGGCCATCAACTCGGCCTTTAGGGCTGCCTGCGCCGCTTCGACCTGTTGTACGATCTGGTGGTATTCGGCCATCAGTTCTTCGGGATCGCGGTGGTTGATCCCTACCTTGTCGGGGTTTTTGCAGTCGAGGTTGCAATCGCGATTTATTCCCGTTGTAAAAATTCATTTCACCCTACATTTCTGCAAAATTTCATACCATAGAGAGAAGAATCCAATTCACTTCCACAAATGAGAACCACCTCTTCTCCGGCTACATGGCTAATACCTCAAATATCGTCCACTTTCCATTCCGCCCCAGTGATAGTTTACCATACCATTCCCCTAGTCCCCGGCAAGCTATTCTTTCCTCGCTACTATCTTTATTCCCGCTGAACACGCGCCTAGTTCAGATATTCAACGGATTTACCATGGGCCATTAGTGCTGGAGCGGAAAAAGAGTGGCGGCATGGCATATCTCCAAGAGAGTACTACCAATACTCTTTCGGACTTATGCTTTATGTGCATTAGTTATCGTATTTGCTTAACCGCCTCTAGGGCTTTATGCGCCTCCTCGCGGGCCACCTCGGAGGTGATTTTTTGGTAAATCAGGGTGGTTTGGATATTTTCATGGCCTAAGAGCGCCCGTAAGACCTCTAGGGGCACTACTTTGGCCCGCTCGGTGGCAAAGGTATGGCGTAGGTTGTGAAAGCCTGTCGTGCGTAACGTGGGGTGGCTATCAGTAGTTTCCTTCCACTCCCGGTAAGCGGTGGCATACGACAGGCGACGCACTTTAGCGCTCTTTACTAGCCGCTCACTAAAGAGCGCCTCATGGGTCCCGTCTTTTTTGAGAAAATAGGCCTGTAACGCGGCTGCGCTGGCTTCTCCGAAGTAACACCAACGCTTCTTGTTGCCTTTGCCTACCACCTGAAACTCGCAGCTTTTAAAATTTATGGCGGCGGTGTTTAAGGCGAGCACCTCTGCGACCCTGAGCACCACTTTCGTGCAGCAGGGTGATAAGGGCATGCAACCTTAAGTTCCTGGCACTCCCGCTTATAAAGGGCTGCAAGTTCCTGCTTCTTAAGATACCGCACTAGCTCGTCACTGCCGTGCTCTCCTTCGCTCACCAAGGGTTTCTTACGCTTGATGTGGGCAGCTCAGGTTGTGGGTGAGGTAA
>JBIIDM010000144.1:0-8858 GCA_044238365.1 Bdellovibrionota bacterium
AATGCTGATCTATAAATGCATTCAAGTTCGAAAAAAAGTGCATCATGGGGCTCTCTGACGGTACAGGGGGTTGATTCTTGAACCATGCTACTGCCGCCTTCAGAATTTCTAGTATAGAATTGCCACTTGATGCCTGCTCCCTCCACTCCTTTCCGATCTCTACCGCTACTTCCTCAAGCAATTCCTTAAAAAAGCTCGCCCCACTTCCTGAAACGTTTACTGCTGGCCAGAATTCACTCGTCTTAGCTTCTAATCCGTCGTTGAGTTCAAATGGCAAGTTGCGCAGTCTTCCAAGATCTACAACGAAAGCGGCAAATTCAGCTTTTTTGTCCCATGCGCTGCCCGAAAGCCGAGCCATAAATTCATCATCATTTAGGCAAAGGATCTCATTGGTGACGGTCGTTAAAAGCTTTGACAGTGCCTCGGGCTCGTTTAAGATAAGCTCGATTGCGCCTTCAAGGGGACTAGCGCCTGGGTTCAATTTTGGTGAATTCAATAGTCCCGGAGGCTTACCCTGAGTTTGGGTAGAAGACTGAAGTAATTTACCATTGCTCAGCTGCTCCTCCAATTCCTCCAAGAGAAGGTCGAACAATTTGGGCATGAGCGCAGAATCAATTTGATCGAGCCTGATTACGGAAGATGGTTGCTCCGACGATTCTACACTCGGAACAGGGGGAATAATTTTAACCAACTCCAACTTCCCCTGTTGACCAAGTTTAATAACCAGTGTTGAGCCTTCCGCGATGTCAACCATTCTCGGAAGTGTCAGCACATGGTCGCCCACCTTCAAAGCATCGAAACTTCCAGCCTGAGGAATAATAAGCTCAACCGGACCTCCCGATCCAAGAGCTCTTTCAATTCTAGACCACAACGCTGGTCCGTCGCTGTATAGTATTGGGGGAAGTACACTCATAGAGAGGTTCTGAGCAAGGTCAATCGGTTGACGAATGAATTGGAAGCCTGCCCCTGATCACCTACCGCAAGTTTTGCGAACCACAATCATTAGAAGCTTTCCCAACTACTCGGACTTCGGCGCTAGTTATACGGTTCAGTCCTGAAAAGACCGCCCTTGAGGTTACCCGTTCGCTCTCCATTACCAAATAACGTACCCTCTACTCTGTCGGCTCCAGCAAGCAAACCAAGCTCTGTTGCCGCTACACCTGTTCCCCTATCATTATGCGTATGAAGACTCAATATGTATCGTTCCCGCCCTGATACATTCTTTATAAACCACTCGATCTGATCCGCATAGACATTCGGAGTACTCATCTCCACAGTTGCAGGGAGGTTTATTATAATCGGTTGATCCTTGGAAGGCTGCCAAACATCCATAACAGCCTCACACACCTCTTTGGCAAACTCTAACTCGGTACCGGTAAAACTTTCGGGCGAGTATTCAAAGAAAATCTCTGTGTCGACATCCTTTGCGAGTTCCCTAATTAACTTCGTTCCGGATGTTGCAAGCTCAAGTATTTCCTTCTGAGACTTTCTGAATACAATTCGTCGCTGTACCTCGGATGTAGAGTTGTAAAGGTGAACAACGGCACGTTGCGTCCCTTTTAAAGCCTCAAATGTTCTTCGTATCAGATGGGGCCGAGCCTGTGTAAGCACCTGCGGGGTAACATCAGCAGGTAAAATTTTATCCTCAATCAAGGTTCGAGCAAATCCGTACTCAACCTGCGCTGCCGACGGAAAACCTATCTCTATCTCCTTAAAACCTATATCCACGAGCAATCGAAACATGCGCAACTTCTGCTGCATGTTCATCGGATTAATTAGAGCCTGGTTTCCATCTCTTAGGTCCACGCTACACCACCGAGGCGCCTTTGAAATGGAATCGTTTGCCATGTGAAATTTCTCTACAATAAATGAGAGTACATCATTTCATTTTTCTTAAAGGGACGAGATAGCAAGCAGGATTATTCACGAAACGTCCCTCTCGGAGGGATTGCGGGACTGAATATTTTTCGAGAATCTGCTCTTCAGGCTGACTTAATTTTTAAACACACGAAAGTCGGAAAAGCGTTGTTTGCTCGAAGTATGCAGTGCCTTGACATTGTAGTGGCAAGAGCCTACTGACTGGCAGTGTACCTCAGATGCAACCGCTTGTGCCAATACAACCGCTCAGCCTTCGGAGGAGCTCTCATTTAATTTTTCAAGACATAACGACTCCCATCGATTTAGCATGGCCACCGTCAAGCGGTATACCACCCTACTACCGTTTTTACTCCTTCAACAAAACGGCAGAAAAATCTCCCTTTGTCATATCGAAAATACTTTGCTAAAATCATAATACTAGACTACATCTAAAGGATCATTGGCGTCCATGAAAAAACAGATATCTTCAAAAAAAAGCTCTTCACTTAAGCAAACGAGCTATCTACATGCCACCGATGACCATTATACTTGGATGGGCTCGGACCACCCCACCCCCGAACGCATCGTTGAAGATGATCGCAGTGGCGTGAGCGTCGAGGCCCTTCGGAGGGCCTTCACTGATCACCTCTACTATACTCAAGGAGTAAACGCAGAACTCGCCAGTATCAAGGATATCTATCTTGCCCTCGCCCACACCGTTCGAGACCGTCTAATGAACCGATGGATTGAATCCATTGAAAACTACTTTAATACGAACTCGAAGGCGGTGTTCTACCTTTCTGCAGAATACCTGATGGGACAGCAACTAGGGAACAATCTGTTGAACACCAGACTTTTTCAAAAGACAAAGCTCATGCTCTCTCAGCTCGGGCTCAATCTATATGCGATTTTGGAACAGGAAACCGATCCTGGTCTTGGGAACGGCGGGCTAGGAAGGTTAGCTGCATGCTTTCTTGACTCATTAGCAACCCTTGACATACCAGCGCTTGGCTATGGAATTAGGTACGAATACGGGATTTTCCGCCAGGAAATTTCAGATGGCTGGCAAGTGGAAAAACCTGATTTGTGGCTGAACATCGGCAATCCGTGGGAAATACCCCGCAAACAACTGATTTTCCCTGTGTGTTTTGGAGGACATTCCAAAGTAGTTGGGCACCCAGAAAGTGCCTGCCTATACCGTCGAGCCTGGGAACCCGACCACATAGTACTGGGCACCCCTTATGATACATTGGTTCCTGGGTTCGCGACCAATACCGTCAATTCGCTCCGTCTGTGGAGCGCGCGGGCCGACCGAGACTTTGACTTTGAAAGCTTTAACGCCGGTGATTTTGCTAGGGCAGTAGCCGACAAAACTTCCTCAGAGACCATTTCTAAGGTGCTCTATCCAAATGATCACACTCCCCAAGGCAAAGAGCTGCGCTTAAAGCAACAATACTTCTTTGTCTCCTGTTCACTTCAAGACGCTATTCGGATCTTTCTGCTGAAGAACAATGACTTGCGCAATTTTCACAAAAAAGCAGCGATCCAGCTCAACGATACTCACCCAGCCATTGCCGTAGCCGAGCTCATGCGACTATTGATGGACGAGCACGGGCTCTCATGGGAGGATTCCTGGGATGTAACAACAAAAACTTTGGGATACACCAACCATACACTTCTACCTGAAGCATTGGAAAAATGGTCCATTTCATTATTCGGTCAACTACTGCCCCGCATACTTGAAATCATCTATGAAATCAATCATCGATTCCTTCAAGAAGTAAAACTACGATTTCCGCACGACGATAATCGTGTCCGCCGAATGTCCCTGATTGAAGAAGGAGATGACAAACAGATTAGAATGGCTCATCTTGCCACGGTGGGGAGCCATGCCATTAATGGCGTTGCCGCCCTTCACTCTCAATTGGTGAAGACTAGCCTCCTAAAGGATTTCTATGAACTGTGGCCTGAGCGCTTTAGTAACGTAACCAACGGCATTACTCCCCGGCGATGGCTGATGCTTTCAAACCTCAAACTTACCTCATTAATTTCAAAGAATATTGGGACGGAATGGATCAAGGACCTCAACAAACTCTCCGCACTTGAAGAATTTGCTAATAATGCAAACTTTATAGAGGAATGGCAGACCATTAAACTTGATAATAAGGAGCACCTTGCACATATCATTGAGCATACCCTGCAGCTCAAAGTTGACCCATTGTCCATTTATGATGTCCTAGTAAAGAGAATACATGAGTACAAACGCCAACTTCTTCTAACGTTTTACATAATCGAGCTCTATTTTCGCCTCAAAGATTCTCCTCAAACTTCTATTCAACCCCGCACATTCATTATCGCTGGAAAAGCAGCTCCGGGATATCTAACCGCCAAACTGATAATTAAATTTATCAACGCCGTGGCGGAGGTAGTCAATAAGGATCAGGTGGTGAGCAAGTACCTTAAAATAGCCTTCCTTCCGAACTTCTCGGTCTCGCTCGGCGAACGGGTCTATCCAGCGGCCGATCTCTCCGAGCAGATATCGTTGGCCGGAAAGGAGGCTTCAGGCACCGGAAATATGAAGTTTTCGCTAAATGGTGCACTCACTATTGGGACCCTTGATGGTGCGAACATTGAGATTCGTGATGCGATCGGAGAAGATAATTTCTTTTTATTCGGGATGACCGTTGATCAAGTACGCGATCTTAAAGGACGTGGCTATTCCCCCTACCAGGTTGTAGAAGGCGATAAAAGACTCAAGCGAATTATTGATTCAATGATTTCCGGGCTCCTATCAAAAGGTGATACTGAATTGTTCAGACCACTTTACGACTCCCTTCTCAAAGAGGATAACTACTGCGTTCTCGCAGACTATGCATCCTATAGTCGAATGCAGGATGTCGTAAGTCAGAAGTTTCAAAACAATACAGAATGGACAACCAAATCAATTCTATCAACCGCTCGAATGGGGTATTTCTCCTCTGACAGATCGGTAAATGAATACTGCAAGAATATCTGGCAGACAAGTCGCCCGCGCTCTGAGAAACCTGAGGGAGAGGTCAATGGCACGTATTCACCGCGCATTGAAGACAATTTTTATGCAAAACGATGGGGATCGTAATTCACGAGACGCGAGTCCGTATGCTAGCTATCTGCCAAACATTTCAATTAACTTAGCCAACGCCACATCGCATTCCGGAGTATAACTACCTTTTGATAAATCTTAAGAACCTCCTCTTCCTTTCCGCAATTCTACCTAATTTTCTATCTCCCAGAAGTCGCGGAGGCGTGTCGGCTACGTTTTTTTTCAGCTACGCGAACATCAAAAAAAAAAGATCCTGGACTATAGAATCGTGAACCATAAAATAGTGTACGTATTTTCCAAAGTAGGAATCCCTCCCGTCGTTAATGCGCTCTTGTTAACCGCGCCCAGCGATATACGAGGCGCTTACTAGCACCGAGCTTTTCAAAAAAAACTGTAACCTTAGAGTCTGCCGGGTTTTCAGAGAGCACTTCTACGTTCTCAACCCTTCCAATTCCAAATACCTCGTGATGTACCTCCACACTCGGATTAAGCGCTTCAAGTTCTATAGGCTCGAAAAGAACATTTGCAGCTGGTTTAACCTGGTTAAGTAGTAAACTTTGTTGGGGAGACAACATTCTGCCTCCGCCGATTGCTCGAGAGGCGGATGCATTTACTTTAGTGCGTAGCGCAGAATAGCCACCAATATCAAAATCATCCATCATGACCTCATACGTGCGACTTTCGGCAAAATCGCCTCCCTCTTGGTCGAGATTCTCAACAGGCAGTTCGTACAGGAATGGGCTCGGATTTCTAAAGCGCTCTTCCGGCCGAACCCCTTGTTTGGAGGTAAATAGCGTTCTTGACTCACATCTGGTAAGAAATAACTTCTTCCGAGCCCTCGTAATTCCCACGTATGCCAGTCTTCGCTCCTCTTCAATTCCATCCGGAGTGTCCCCAGCAAGGTAGTGGGGAAGAAGTCCTTCTTCCAAACCAGTAAAAAACACACAATCAAACTCAAGACCCTTGGCAAGATGGAGTGTCATGAGCGAAACATACTTCTTCTGATCATTCTGATCTTCCGGCGTAGCACTTTCGTCCGAAGCCATAAGTGCTGCTCGATCAAGAAGAGCAGAAACCTGTTCAGAGGAACTATCAAACTGAGTCTCCATTTCGGTCGCAATCCCCTGTAACTCCCGCAGGTTCTCAATTCGTGACTGGGCAGTATAATCCTTTAGTTCCGTTAGTTTCTTTATATAACCAGTCTGTTCCAGTATTTTTTCGACCAGCGATCCTACTCCTATGCGTCCAAGGTTAGATCGGATTTCATCCAGGAGCATATAAAACTTTCCTATAGCCTGATTACTCGCGCCCACCTCCCTAAGTGCAACAAAACAATCGCCTCCGTGAAACGGCAGAACTTCCACTACCTGCTGCACCCCCTTCGCCCCAATTCCCCTGGGGGGGGTATTTATTATGCGAATCAAAGCCTGTGCATCGCGCGGATTAATCAGAAGACGCAGATAAGCAAGAATGTCCTTTATTTCTTTTCTATCAAAGAATCTTAAACCACCAAATACCTTATAAGGAACCGCGGCATGCACGAGGGCCTCCTCCAATGCTCGGGACTGGGCATTAGTACGGTAGAATATTGCTATCCCGGATTCGGCAAGACCCTGAGCAACCCTTCGTTTTATCTGAGTTGCAACATACCTAGCCTCGTCATACTCCCTATTACCTACATAGGTTGTAATCAACTCTCCCCCTTCTTGCCGAGTCCAGAGCTTCTTCTCCATTCTGACAGAATTACGTTCGATGATTCTATGTGCGGTATCAAGAATTAGCTGAGTTGAGCGATAATTCTCTTCCAGTTTTACGACCTGAACATTCGAGTAGTCCCTTCTGAAATCGGCCATGCTCTGAGGGTTAGCCCCTCTAAAAGCGTAGATTGACTGATCGTCGTCGCCAACAACGAGAACATTTTGATGCAACTTGCTCAACTGACGGAGGAATCTATATTGTATCGGGTTTGTATCCTGAAACTCATCAACCAGAATAAATCGAAATGCCCTTCGGTAAAGATCTAAAACTTGTTCACTCTGATCGAAAACTTTAACTACATTAAAGAGCAAATCAGTAAAATCCATGGCGCCTGACATCAAAAGCTCGCCCTGGTAAGCCTGGTACAATTCTGCAATTTCCTGTTCCCGGGAATTCCTAACCTGGCTCATAATCGCTTCGGGACCGAGATAATCGGTTTTAAAACGCTCGAATCTTTTGAGATACGTTTGAGGTGGGGTCTTTTTGATGTCGATATTCCGCTCACGGAGTATCTTCACCATCACATTTTTCACGTCATCAGAATCGTATACAACAAAATCAGCTGGGTACCCTAGATCCACCGCGTGCCTTCTAAGAATACGCAAACTCGTGGAATGGAACGTTGACACCCAAGCCCTCCGCGCTAGCTCGCCAATAAGCCCGTGCACCCGTTCGCGCATTTCTCCAGCAGCCTTATTGGTAAAAGTAACAGCCAAAATTGAAGCCGGATCTACTCGATGAGCTAAAACTAAATGGGCAATACGTCTGGTAAGAACCCTTGTCTTGCCACTGCCAGCACCCGCCAACACAAGTATAGGACCCTCAAAGTGCTCAACAGCCACTCTTTGATGATCGTTTAAACCCGTCAGGAGTTCTGATTCTCGTATCATGATACACCGGTTATACGTTAGAAAGTCATAATATAATGACGTAACGGTATATACTTTGCAAAGCAAAGTCCACGTAGGACAAACAAATACTCATTTCCGCCTGTTTACTTTTCAGAGATTATGAATCCGGAGCGGTATACACACCTTATCAAGGCCGTAAGGTCAGAAACGGGCCTACGTGCACTGATCTGCTCCGGCACCATAGAATAAAACAAGATCAAAGTTGCAATCTATTTAAACTAAATTTTTTTTAGCTTGATCTGATTCTCCTCGCTGAGAAAAAACTCAACACAAGTTATCCACACCTGTGGATAACAAAAGGTTCAACTAGCTAAAAGCTAGCGCCCTGACCCTCAATCTATCTAACTAGTTAAAAGATCCACTACTTGAGTTATCCACAGGCTTCCCACATCTGTTGATAACCCAGGCTAGATTGTGGCTTTTTCTGTGGACTATTTTTTTTACCCATAATACGAAAATCTTGCGCCACAGGTTACATTCTACCTCGGGCCAATCGCTAACCCCGGCTCGGCTAACCCAGATTCCTCCCAGAACGAGTCTCCGAGGTGCCCTAGGGACTAAAGCACCAGCGAAACACATAGGCTTCGCGCTAACAACGTGTCGAAATACTTAAAATTCTGATTTCTGTGAAATTTCTATTTCTATATTAGCTGCTCAGGCGGTGCGGGGCGTGAATAACCCGGACTAGACTTTTACCGGCACAACAAGTTAAATCTCCAAACATCATGTGAAATCGGGAGCTACATATGTCAAAGAGGAACTACAATCGCAAAGACCAGCTACATCAACAGGCAAAAAGTGACGGGTTTCGCTCTCGGGCAGCTTATAAGCTGCTGGAAATTCAAAAGAAGTACAGCCTTCTCCGCTGTGGCGACGTAGTTCTGGACATTGGATGCTGGCCGGGAGGGTGGCTACAGGTCGCGGCTCCAATCGTGGGATCAAAAGGGCTAGTTGCCGGGATCGATACTGCGACCACCGAGCCTCTATCCCAAAACAATATCTTTATTTTTAAAGGGGATATTACTATCGAGAGCGATCGTTCTGAATTTTTAAATGAGATCTTGACTCGGCGATTGCAAATTGGCTCTTTAATATCGATCGCCGAGGAAAAAGTCGTTTTCGATTCCATCCTCTCTGATGCATCACCGAAGCTTTCAGGGATTGTAGAAGTAGATGAGGCAAAGTGCGCAGAACTCGCCCATCACGGACTCGAAATAGTCCATAACCACCTAAAACTTAAAGGACATTTC
>JBIIDM010000145.1:0-8820 GCA_044238365.1 Bdellovibrionota bacterium
ATCAGTGAGAGTACATCGGGTAGGTGGAAAAATGATCGCTGTTGATCAGAGGCACCTGTCTGCCAGATCTCATGTAAGTTCTACAGGACAACTTGAAAAGGCACTTGTTGCCACTGGCTTTCCCTACGATCGTAGTAACGTACAGGAGTTGGTAGATCGGGTAGCTATCATTATTAAGTATTGTGCTGATCTGCGAAGAAATGGGGCAGCATCCCTGGATTTATGTAGTGTGGCAAACGGTACACTCGATGCCTACATTGAGACGATTATGCCCTGGGATCTAGCCGCTGGACTGGTAATTGCGCTTGAAGCGGGGGCTAAATACCCTAATCCGGGAGCGAAGTCGCAGCTGGCACGAGTATCTGGATGTCAAGAACTTGGTTATTGCGGCACCTGGCGTATTAGACGGCCTGTTAGAGAAGCTTAAAGCTGGTGCTGGGTACTAATAACCTTTGTTCTTACGTCGAACTCAGGTTATTAGCAAATGATGCCTTCAAGGTGCAAAGGATTTAATTTACCATATTAGATTAGGCCTTTAGTCGTCCCGAGTATGCCTTCAGCTATATTTGTAAATTGACCTGATCGTTTTCAGTTATTTTAAATTTTCTAATTTATGGTGCCGGGCATCAGTGGGAGAGGAGAGGCATGTACAAAGTGCAAACAGGTCACTCTGATTTCGTGACAAAATCCAAAATATACATGTCACGGTACGATGCTCTAGCTGGATCAATCTGCGTGAGCTCTGAAGCCGTATGGTATACCGTACGGTCATCAAAGAATATCCACTCACCAGGTTCTAGGATTCTCCTTTCAAATATGTCCTCTGAGGATGGAGTATCAGAGATTTGACTTTCTCCGCCCCCAACATTATCGCGGGCAATATTGAGATGATAACTTAAGCTGTATCCGTCCCGATGCAATCCGGGTGCTGGAGAACCATTGTCTCCTTGCATCGCTGTAACCCTGATTTGATTGACACCAAAAGCAAATTCAGTTGGCGCAATTTCGTGACTGTCGCAAATGCCCAAGAGAAGCTCGTTAATGACAGCATCCAAACCAAAATCAAGTTCCTCCAGAGGCGAGTCTGCGTAAGAAACGTGGAACTCTTGCCTTGCGTTGAAAAGATGTGCACACTCTTGGCTACGTATAACACTATCTTTTTTAAAGATAAATGTGCTGAATCTCCTGAATCGAGATTGGCGTTCGGCACGGTTGTAGCGGATGATATCCTGTGGGAGGTTATCAAAGCCACTATTTAGTTTGGGTGCGGCTACTTTTGACCGACGAGTCTTTCATTTAACAAGCGTCAATTTTGGCTTAACACAGGCAGTGTTTTCCTCATAAAAACTCCCATAAAGCCGGTCTTTCTCCCTCCCTATGTAATAAGTCCAGTAAGTATCCCAGTCTCCCGATGCCCATAGAGACCTGAGTCGTAACACTGCTTCAGCACCTGTTAAACTCCAGCGTGCTCCTGTTATATCAAGCCTGTCACAGATTAAATGCCTACAGGCACCTTCTATTACGCCTGTACCAATAGGCATTCCTTGTTTGATATAGTCCTGATAGTTAAGGTATTTTTTGAGTTTTAGTAAGTAGTTGCACGCTTTGTCTACAGCCTTCCTCTCCTGCTGAGATAATCCCGACGTGGTAGCCTTCGAGCGCATTCCGGCAGCTGCCAGAGAGGCTCCTCGTTTTCCTTTTGTCAGCAGCATGGTGAGATAATGCGTCACAAACTGCTGGCATTGCGGGTCAGAGGCACTAAAAAATGCACGAGATGCTGTCCACAGATACTCAAGCACGTGGATAATATCGACAATTATGCAGATAGCTCGTCCACTCGCGTGTGCTGACTCTTCAAGGCAGTTTATCTGATGCTCATTCCCATCAACCAGGCCAACCAGAGTTGTGTTCTTGTCCGGGTCTCGTCTCTCAACTTCACTCATTGCTTGGTTTATTGTATGAGTGGCATCTTCTGAGAGGTTCGCCCATACACGTTTTGCTTGAACCTTTGGACGGCTCTCTTCGCTGTTATCAGCCTTACCGTAAATAACATCGCTTGCTGTACGTTCATGTTTATCAACGTGGTATACCGCAGCTACTTGAGCCATACGCTTGCGATTCTTCTTTTCTCCCTGTCCTAGTCTTTTTCCTTTGCTTTCTTTATTCTCCTTCTCAGCCGCCTTCTTCGTGTGCGCTCTCAGGTCTTCCTTTCTTACTACAATGCCCTTTGCATCTGTAGTCAACACGGTATAATCAGTGTGCTTTGCCGTTTCTTGGAGCGCATCTAGACTGCGCTGCTCATAGAACTCCTCAAAGTCACGCGACGCAGCCACCGTTATCTGCTCTATCGTCCTCTTGGAGAGGTGAATGTCTTTATAGGACTCTAAATCTTCTTTGGCTGACTCGAAGGAGTTCTTTGCAGCGCTTTTTGATACAAGTTCTTGGATTCGATAGCTTGTTTTTCGATCGGGGAGGTTGAGGATCTTATCCTTAGGGAACAGGGAATTCACACTCTTGCCCTCTTTTGTACTAAATTGAGTTCGAAAAATCTCTACTTCGCCAAATACGGAGAGCTTTTTTATCTTTGTGGCTCTTCTATGAGCTCGAACAATCCCGTCTGCGCCTGTCATCCTCGTTGTCACTGGTTCTTCCACCGCATCTAACTTCTCTTGTAGAAGACAGCGCAGTACTTCCTTCCCCTCAAGTTCAATAAATCTCTCGAGTGAACCAAAGTCTCCAGAGGTATCGTTGAGCTTCAGCACGAACTCATCAAAAAGAGACTTTGAGGTTGTAAAAGGATCCTGTAACTCATTGGAATATGCTAGCATGGTCGTATCGGCCTTTTGTTAGTTGTTATTAGTTGAGCTTAATAACACTATGACTGACAATTGGCTGATTTATAAGCAGTTTTTCCTTATATTTTGCTTTTACTTAAAAATCCTTCTGTCGTTACAAAATAGCCGCACCCGCGCGATATCGCTTCCCAGAGATTTCGCCAAAATCTGATGGCCAAAACAGATCCCAAGAAACTTATGTTTCTTGTAACCAGCTATGATAAATTCTTCAAGATTACGGATCCACTGGCTTGAATCGTTCACGCTACATCGACTTCCCGAAATAATAAAGCAGTCAGTTTTGTGATCTGTATTAGGAAATTCATCTTTATAAACAGTAAAGACCTCTAGAGAAAAATCAGGCCAGATCCTCGATAGAAAAGATCTAAACATTTCCGGCAAGTCACCATGTACCGTTAAAAGATCAGGGTTTACATAGTCAGCCTGAAGCAGTGTAAAATGGAGAGATTTCTTAACACTTACATCCCCGTATCCCATTATAATTTTGAACCTGTAAAATTTGGTGCAGGATAACAGATGTAGAGTCTTAGTCAATTTTTATGTCCTAAAAACTATACACCGATAAGAACCCTTATCGGATGTGGCGTAGCAACAACTATTTTAAGTGAAAACGAGATAATCTCCTCCAACCCAACCATTTTAATCAACCAACTGTGTATTAATGCGTGTGTGGCTTTTACCATCTGATAAAATTCTTAAATTCCGAACCTGACGAACACGTAGGGTACTAGAAAAACTCCCAGCAACCTAAAGATACCGCAAATCGTCGTAACGGAAAGGATAGGAAAACTGTCCGGGGTGACTTTGGTGAAATAGAAATAGCAACCCTGCGTGATAGAAATTGGTCATTTCAACCAACAATAATTCCTAAAGGAAACTCTTCAATGGAAGGTTTCACCGAAAAAATACTGTCACTCTATGCCAAAGGAATGACTACTCGCGACATTGAGAATCATGTTTGCGAAATTTACGGTATTGAAATATCCCCTCAATTTATATCGCGTTGTGTCGAAGACAATACAACTCAGGTTACCCAATGGCAAAATAGACCTTTGGACAGCCTTTACCCAATTGTTTACGTTGACGGGCTTTTTGTCTCCTGTAAATCATGGGAGAACAAAGGGCCGGTAGTAAAGAGATGCATCCATATCGTGCTCGGCATTACCGTTGAAGGAAAGCTTGAAATTTTGAGCCTCTGGATTCAGGATACCGAAGCTGCTCGGTATTAGCTAGACATATTTAATAACATGAAAGCTCGAGAAGTAAAAGATATAGTGATCATTTGCGGAGATGGACTCAATGGACTTCCTTACTGCAGCATCTGTCGCTTTTTCAAGGGCAGACGTGGAGCTCTGTGTCGTTCATTAAATCAGAAATTCAACAAAATTCGTTTCCTACAAAGACAGAAAAGCCTTTTGTCAGGATATGAAGAAAGTATACACCGCTCTTACAATTGAGGCGGCATAATTAGCCCTGCTTGAATTCGAGGAAATCTGGGGCAAAAAATACCCTCATTCAGTCGATTCCTGGAAGAGAAGCTGGGATAAACTTGTCGCCTTTATGAAATACCCAGTGGAGCTTAGATCCATTATCTATACCACCAACAGAATCGAAAGCTTAAATGCCCAGTTGCGAAAAAACATACAGAACAGAAAGGTTTTCCCTACGGAAAACTCCTTAATGGCTATCCTCTTTCTGAATATCCAAACTTCACTAAAAAGTGGACTGCTGTTCGTGATTGGCGTATCGTGATAAACCAGTTAGCTTTGATGCATCAGGATATATCCATTCCAATTCAAAATGTATGAAGACTCTATTTGCTGGAATGGCTATTTGCTTGTCCCTCCGGGGGCTTTGCTCCGCAAAGGATATACCGGTTCCTCGTTTTTTAGGACTTTTTGAAGTGGAACCGGTATATCTTCCGGAATCATGTTGATAATAACTAACTTAAGATATTAACCGGCTCTCGGTAGTTTACACAGTAAACGTTACAGTCCCTACGCACGCAACTTCTGTTCTATTGAGTCCACTCTCTTTGAAAGCTTGTCGAGCAAACTCAGCACATCTGCCTTATTATTAGAATCTCCCGTCTCGGCAAATAAGTAAGCACGCAAGATTCCATTCAATAGAGTTTGGTAGCCCACCTCCTTTTGCTTTGAAAGTTGCTTCAATGTGTCAAGAACATCGCCGTCGAGATGTGTCGTGATACGCACCTTCACGTTCTTGGGCTCGAAAACTTCATCCGGGACTTCTACGTCACCAAACTGAATCTTTGCTGTAACAGGCCCAGTGAACTCTCCATTCTTAATCTTCATGAATATCCTCCCAAAAGGCCAATAGTTCCAACTGCCTCTCTTCTATCAATCGGGCAATTTTGAGTGCCGTCTTCTTTTTAAAACCAGAAACAGACAGTATCTCCAAGTCAGTTAACCGAATACTCATCTCAGCACCACTAGGCCCACATACATGTACGTGTGGTGGGTTATGATCTTTTGCATAAATATGCACACGAACGTACCTTTCTTTTCCCAGACTCAAGGTGATAACTGAAATCATTCGTTTGACCCGATACTAGCACACAATACATATATTATATATGTATACTAATTTGCCGTCAATCAAGAATTACTAGTTGTGGGTTTTTTTGAGGAGCCCCCTGAAATTACCTACTCTGAGGAGGCTGTCCGAAAATGAATTTGCGGACTTGAATTTCGGTTTGGTTTGCGAAGTTTTGAGAAATTTTGGCCGCAAACCGGACTAGTTGAGATTGGCGAGGGATAAAGAGGTACAGAGGCAGGATCACAAAGCACCGATTTTGAGGAATGGTATGATATTATTGCAGTTTTTTGGCTATGTATTAGGCGAAACTTGATCTGACATTTAGGGCTTTCGCAAAAGTTCATCATGGATAATTCTGGGGTAGGGTAGAGCCTCACATTTTTGTCATGGTGTCCCAGCGAGAACTGATACAGGGGGCAATTGGAAGTTATGCCTTCGCCTAATTGTCCAATTTTTGAAACCGCGATCTGCAGTGGTTTCTTTACATGGTCGTTACCTGATCGGGAGCGGCCGTTTTTGTGTGACCAGTTAATTTTTCACCTCCAATTTTGTCCCAAAATCGCTCCCTGATGGGGCTTTGAGGGGAAAAACTATCAAACTAAATCCTACAGTAGCAACTAGTTACGATGAGCTTACGGTTAGCGCAGGTTATTACTAGCGAATAATGCCTTTACAATGCTCGCGGGGCCAAGACGCAAAAAATCTAATTCAGTATATACAGACTTTCCGTGTTCAATGATTTGAGGTTCCATGCGTGTAAGCTCAGCACTTGCACCCCCCACTATGACCGTATGTGTAACTGAAGGGGACATCATCAGCGGAAGATCATTGCCAGAGTCTCCACACGCCCAGATTTCTATTTCAGGAGTATTAAGATTCTCTTCGCTCATAATGAGGGATTTGATATAATCAGCAAAGTACTCAACTGCGCTCCCTTTGGTAAAAGCGCTGATATCTACACAGTACTTTAATGGAAAGCCATCCGTGTCGGCTTTTGTGGAAAATAGCCGCCTTGCATGGGTATTTGCATCTTTCTCCTCACAGCAAACAACTTCTAAACCATGGGGCTCCATTTCTATATGGAATGCCTCATAAATCTGATCCCGTTGTGCTAGGGTGCTCGCATAGAAGTGATAGGCGATCTTATTTGACTCTCTGTCGGTCCCATGCTCGGTACCGGGCTGCTGAAAGACTCTTAGAAATTTTACAGTGTTATCGTACTTTTTTATCTTTTCAACATCGTTGATTGATAGGGGCGATGAGATACAAAGCGTTTGAGACAATCTGGTGGCTATAGTCAATAAGTTTTCAAAATTTAGATTTTTAGGATGGACGTGTCTGTGATACGCGCGATCGTAAAGGTGCACCCCACTAACATCAGCGTATGTCGCATGCGCGCCCCCATCGGATACATAGGCATCAACCTGAAAAGTCATGTTATTAAGTTTTGTTCCAAGTGACGGCAAAACCCCATTCTTGATTCTGGTAAGAATACTGCTGGTTGTTGCAGTATCACGATCAAAATGGCCTCCAGTTACAGGAATTATTATGACGCCATCCCGGTTGAGCCCGTTAATAAGCTCACGACAAACCGTATGGCTCGTTTCGATTTCCTCAGGAGAATGGCCAGTGCCTAAAAGCAATGTTGCATCAATGTCACAAAATAAAACTTTGATCAGGTTTTTGTTTTGAGCGCTGAGTACTTTAGCTACGATGGACGGATATACAGCATATTCGGGACCTGTGGTCCTGTTGTTCATGATTGCATTTGACGCAGGGGGTTCATTTTTTCGTTCCATAGTCGAAAAATGTTGTGATGTGGCATAAGGAGACAACTTAGTGTACGCTTCCAACTTGATTTGCACCCGTAGCACGGGAAGGTCGCCACCCAACAACGTTATGACCGGATGTCACGGTGCTGTATCATTTATGGTTTTTTCTACCAGGACAGCGCGGTGCTTTTATCTTCCCCCAATCGTGCTTTTCGTATTATATTTGGAAGCCCTATAATCGTATTTTCCCCGGATTTATATGAATATTATCATGTACCAGGTTGATGCCTTTACCTCCACCGTCTTCGGAGGAAATCCAGCTGCAGTTTGTCCTCTTGAGCATTGGTTGCCCGATGATTTGATGCAAGCTATAGCTTGTGAGAATAACCTATCCGAGACCGCCTTTTTTGTTCGTGGTAGCGAGAAGTATGAGTTGCGGTGGTTCACACCTGAATATGAGATAGATCTTTGCGGTCACGCCACTCTTGCAACTGCTTTCGTGATATTTGAATTTTTTGAACGAGCTTCGACCACCATTTGTTTCATGACCAAAAGTGGTGAGTTGGTCGTGGAGAAGGACCGTAACGCCCTACTGTCCATGGACTTTCCCTCTCGGCCCGGCACGCTGGTTGAATGTCCTCCGCTGTTAGCCCCGTCGGATTGAAGGAAGCACCAGCGCTGGTCTATAGATCGCGGGATTATATGGCAGTATTTGAAACCGAAGAAATGGTTCGGAGGCTCTCGCCTGATTTAGGTATTCTCTCTCAGGTAGATGGGTTGGGGATTGTAGTTACTGCGCTGGGAAAGGAAGCGGATTTTGTTTCTCGAGCGTTTTTTCCGAAAGAGGGAATTCCGGAAGATCCGGTTACTGGGTCGACGCATTGTACCCTTATACCGTACTGGTCCCAGCGTCTGGGTAAAAGGAAACTTCGAGCATTACAGTTGTCCAAGCGCGGAGGAGAGCTGTTGTGTGAGGATCGGGGTGGGAGAGTAGGGATAGCCGGTAAGGCGGTATTGTATATGAGAGGGGAGATTTTTGTGTGAAAGGGTCCCCCCTTTTTTTCGGGACTAAAGCGCCGGAGAGCCGGTGTGGAGGTTTGTGCACGGGGCACGGTGAAAGCTCAGCCTTCCTCCTCATCCCCATCCACCGAATCACAGTCAACATACCGAATCAGCTTCGAATGCACCCCCGGCGCCATATCACTCATCCTAAACCACGACACCACACTCAAATTCTCTCTCGCCCGCGTGCTCGCTACATATGCCAAGTTTCGGTCATGTCGCTGCGAGCCCCTAAAATGGCCAGCACTACAGTTCCAGATCAAAACATTCAAAAATTCCAGTCCTTTACTTGCACTTATCGACGTAACAACAATACCATCCGAAGACGAAAATCCCTCTTTTGAGCCAAGATGAATCGTATTTTTAAAGTACGGTTCCAGCAGGTGGTAGACCTGCCGAGCCTCCTGATGGCTCTTACATAGAACAGCCGTCAGCGCCAAAGGATACCTCCTCAGAGCCTTATCTAGCCAGTCGCGGGCGTGGACCAGTGCCGTATCTCCCTTCGTCGCATGGAACCAGATGGGTGTTTTGCCGGGCCGGCCGTTGTTGGTGCGAACTCGTCCATCGGAAAA
>JBIIDM010000146.1:0-8767 GCA_044238365.1 Bdellovibrionota bacterium
TCAAGCACATTCGGGTTCAGTCTTGGGAGGAGCTAAAAGAGAGAATCCTTCGAGGAATTAACGAAATAAATGCACAACCCGTTGTCTTTAGATGGACAAAATTTAGTAAAACAGAAAGATAGTTTATATTAAGGCGGTTTAATGAAACGCTATACTAGACACAAACGGCGATGCCAATCAATCTAGCTGGCCATCTATCTCAGCTACAGGTGCTGGCTTTCGCGGCGGCGCTTGGTACGACGGTGCCTGGCTCGCGCGCCTCTCTGACCGTTACCTCGCGGCGTACGCCCTCGGCAATCGCAACCTCACTCACGGGGGGCGTGGCGTCCGCTCGGTCGCTCCTTAGGCGGGGGTTGCCCTTGACCCTGGGGGTTACAGGGGGCTTGCCCCCTGTCCGGCGCGTGTGCCCGGCATGGGCACTGTCTATAGGGTGAAAATCCCGAACCTCGAAGGTAATTGTAGGGGTTAGCTGAACGGCAAGGGTGTCAGGGGTGAGGTACACGAACCTAATTTGAGGCGGATTGTAGGACTAAGCTAGCGCGAGATAGCAAAGGTCAATTACCAAGAACTACAAAACGTATATTAGGCAGCTATATGAAACGAAAGACAGTGTTCTTACCCGGGCAGACCTGAAGGATACGCTTATGTGTAGGTTTATGCCTAGGCAAGGGCAAGCTGTGTTACAAGTTTAAAAGACAAGGACCAGTTGAACCTTTAGGAGTCAGCAGAGGTCATAGTAGGAAAGGGCAGCAAAGTCCTATCTGAAGGACCGAACATAAATTGGAATTTTTCAAAAAATCAAACACCTTTATACCACCTACCTCATTTAACTTCCCCGGCATAGTCGAACACCACTACAATTTTTGCGCGTGGCTTCTTCCAAAAATCAGCAAGTTTCTGCAAAGACCAGCGCTACCTTTTCAACCATTTACCTTTGTTCTTACGTCGAACTCAGGTTATAAGGTTTTTCATATGGTGCGAGAATTCAAAAAGTGCTTATGGCGACGGGCTTGCCCTAGTATCTACTCCGGCTAAAGCGGCGCATCATTCTTAAGAACAAGAATCGGTTGTTCCCACCCATTTTTTTCAAGTAGCTCATCCGACAAGCCGAAAGTGCCAATCAGACTCCAATCTTGCAATAGCAGCGGTAGCCTTATTTTTCCGTAAATCCGGTGCGCGTTCCATGCGAGGCAGTCAGCACCTGTGGGTACCGCAAGAAAAAGGAGCCCACCAGGATTTATAATGGATCTCATGCGTTGCATGGCAATTAAATCAGCATTAGGTGAAACCGGGTCGCCGTATCTGCCGAGGCCGTCATGCTCGAAAGTACTGATGGAGAAGCCAATATCAAATTTCAGGGGATTTTTTTCGAATTGTTCTGGTGTGAGAGTCGTAATTAACGGATGTTCGGATTCAATGGGTTGGTATTCGATCGTTGTCACTGAACTGGCACCGTTTGCAAGTGCGACGCTTTCATACCAGGGGCTCTGGGAGCCCACGACAACAGTCTTTTTTCCTCGGACTGGAAATGTTTTAAGGGCCTGGTATAAGTAGAAGTCGGTAATGCCATATCCAACGGTCGCACCCAGGAATACCTGGTACATAAACGTTGTCACATCCTTGATCGAATAAGTCTTCTTAGACATTTCGGTACTGCGGTTATCATAGTACTGGGACACAACTGGAATGGTATTATTCATCGTAAACGCACCACGCAGGTGTGCTGGGATGTCACGTGGTGGTAGCGGTGTCTCGATGTGATTTGTTTTGGTTTCTTTGTTGAGTAGGATGTAGAGCCTGTCATTCTTGATGAAGTGTTCTTTAGGGATGCGAGGTTTCAGTGATTTAAGTAGCATTTCGGTACTTATAGCGCCCCAATCTTCACCACCACTGGTGCCAAACAACCGAACATCATCAATAATAATCACATCTCCTTTATTTCTGGCGGAGATGGATGCTAGTTCCTCGGCTAATGGTACATCCTTATCTCCTCTCGCTGTTTTCCCGTGTGAAAAGTGTGCATCCAAGAAGAAAACACAGTCATCATTTAGGGTTTTAGAGAGAGAACAAAGGACTACTCCGGAATCGCCAAGATGAAAATGAATGCCCAGCGGGGAGTACCTGTTTTTTGAGAGTTCGTGATAGTACTCTGAGAGTTCTATGGTATGACAGGTAGGAAACATTCGAGCCATGAGGGAAATCGTACCGCCCTCGTGTGTTCCAGTTTCGACAAAGGTTGTACAAGATCGATACTCGGGAAACTCCTCGAAGAACTGCGCCATTTCACTGGCTTCTAACGATCCTCCCATGATTATCCTTTTAAAAATCGTTTAGTAGCACTGCTTTTTGTGGTCCATTCTAATTATGGAGGCCAAGTTTTAAACACTTCAAAGGGCTAATTAAGCCCGTTTTCATTCAGATGCGCTTCGAAGGGGGGGCAATTCATAAAAAATAATCAATGCTATAGAGTCCCGTAGATAACGGGAAATATTCGTAAAATTGCGGTATTGGGAAGAGCTTTTTATTCAATCCTATCAAAGTCAGAAAAAAGCGTACCTTCGGGGAGTAGGTAACGTGCCTTTTGCGTTCTAGCTGTGCGGGCTCGTGAATAATCCGGGCTAGAATGGGGTCCTAAGGCATCCAATGGTAAAGGGAGTTCAGATTGATTCCTTCTTTAGGATAAGGGGCTTCTTTAAAAAGTCCTGTATTGCCGGAGACACAGTACGATGGAGGGCCAATATGGATCGCAGTTCAAGGAAAGATTTAACGCCCTAAGTGAGTATAGTCGGGAATTTCAAAGTCAACGCTCCGTCATTTTTGGACAAAAATTCACGCTGTTAAATGATCCGGCAAGAGCAATCTTGGCATTTGAAAAGGCTCTTGGTTATGACGCCAATAATATGTTGGCCCGAACTGAGTTGTGTCGAGCGCTTGCGAGTAACGTAAGAGTACTTCAGGTGTTAGATAGAATATGTAGAAGTCGCAGCATCTTGCCAACTCCTCAGAACTGTCTGGAACTTACCCGAACGATTCTTGAGCAGGCACCTGAAGCAGTAGCTGCCGCATCTCAGACTTTTGCACTCCCTAATAAGCCAACTGTGACAATGTCACTATTAGGGAATGATGGAAGATTTGGCAATCAAGTCTATCAGTATGCATTTCTAAGACTTTATACAGGATATCATGAACTTAGCTATCAAGTGCCCTCATGGATAGGGCAGACTCTTTTTGGGCATAATGATCCGCCACTCTCAAATATTCTGCCGCTTCGTATGTGTACGGAGGGTGGTTTGGTCCCGTTTCAACAGCCTATGGGCTTTGATTGTCTTGAGCCGCCTCGGAACATCGACCTTCAAGGGTATTTTCAACATCATACATCGGTCTATGAACCGTTTAAAGCACAGTTTAGGTCCTTATTTCGGCCTGTTCCGCAAGTTTTTTCGGTGTTACACGAGTGGTTGCGGGAGTGTCGAAGGGGATCTGATACGTTGATCGTCGCTCATTTTAGATTCGGGGATCAGTCTGGGACTGAGTATGAGTCGAGGCCGGAGGTGTGTGCGCAGTGGCTGTTAGAAAGTTGGTCACAGTGGGTGAGGCCTCGGCTGATAGTAATCAGTGACGATGTACAACGTGCGAAGGCCTCGTTTCAGGCTCTTCGCCCGTATGGTACCCCCGCGGTCAGTCTTCCGATAGTGGGTGCAGAGTTCTACCCAGAATATTTTCTTATGACTCAGGCGGATGTTCTCCTCGTTTCTCGAAGTACGTTCTCCTTTACGGCTTCTCTGCTTAACGAAGTTTCTAATTCGCTTTTTCGACCTACTGAGGGCCGAACCGGGGTCGTGCGCTTTGACCCATGGAACGCCCTAAACTAATCTCGGCACAATAGTCTTCTAATTAAGCAAATTTTCCATAACTAGATTTTCTACGTATCGTATTCATATCTTATGGCATCTATACCGTATGCAAAATAAACAACAACCCTCCTTTGAGGAGGATGCAACGGTGTGTTACTGCTTCCGCCTTACGACTGGACAGTTGAAGAGCGTTTATAACCAAGTGGGTTCGCTGGAGCAACTTCAGAAATGTACAAAGGCCGGCGGCGGTTGCGGGGTTATTTTACAGACCTTATTTGGTGAGCGTCCCCAAGATATTAACAGCCTGGATAAAGCGCCAGAGATTGGGAGTTCGTGTGTTAAGCCAGGCCAGCGGACAATGCGTGGGTTTATTGTGGCCTCAGATGGGTTGGAGTCGACAGTGTGTTCTTCAAATGCGGTGCCGCCCCAATTGGGGTCCTGCGATGCGGGAACTGAAGTCGAGTATACGTTGGTAGATCATCGGGGGAAATTGGTTCTGGCGGGTCATCAGATGTTGAATACGAATGAAATTTTTCGTTTTTCGACAAGAGAGCATCAGCTTTCGAGACCGTTTTTCGGAATGTTCAGCCTGACGTATGGACGTTCAAATTTTGGTGCGTCACGATTCAACGTATATTGGTCAAACGAGAATTCAACATGTGCCACGCACGAAAATAATGGTACCGGTCGTCCAAGAGTTTTCCTTCCATTTGCATTTGATGCCCGATTTTTGAGGGGAGCAAATCAGATCTATCTTGCCGTGAATAACCCATACGGTCAGCCCGTCCCCTTCCAATTGTGCGCCTTTGATCTTGATGACGGACCCGCTGCTACTACCTGGAATGCCGTCTTAAATCCTTTAAATTCAACCTGGGTAGATATTAATCGTGATATACTCCAACCCGTTTTTGAGAAATTTCAACGAACGAAAATCGGGCTAAAACTGGAAGTTGCTGACGTTAATGCGCACTTAGCGCTTTCGGTGTACTTTTTTCTTTATTGTAAAAAAACCAATACATGGGCAGCGAATCATCTTTGAAAGTGGGAGCCTCGGCGCTTAGCACTCTTCGTTTTGCGGGGTTGTTTCTCCCTCCAGGCCAGTTTGCCACTAGTATTCTGCAATTTCCTGGTACAAACTGTGTGGGCCGTTTCGGACGGGAGGGCCGTTTCTATATCGATTTTACGGTCTATCAGGAGGGCCAGAAAAGATTTACCGTCTATTCTTACGAAGTTAATGCAGAGGGAAGCCTTGAGGTTGAGTTCGGATGGAGCAATCAGTTTCTGCCCGATCAGTACAGTCTTATGCTCGTTGACTACCACCACGCACCAGAAGTTCCAGTAGATCTCTATGTAGCACATATTCATAAAAGTACCGGGACGTATGTTGCGTACCCTGGAGCTGCATTTGTTGGGGACCAGCTCTTTCCGGAAGTACATGCTCAACAGTTAGAAAATACACTATTTTGGCCGGCTATTACTGAGAATGAGGTATCCAGGACGTCAATTGCAGTCGTCAACCCGTATAAGATTTCGTTTGCCTATCAGGTCTCTTTGTTCACCCGAGGTAAATTGTTGGCGCAAACTGAAACACGACGAGTTGCTCCCTTTCGGGTAGTGCGGCACTTCATGGATGAACTTTTTCCGGGGGTTCCAATTGTCGACGGAGAGGTTTCGCTGTGTATAGGAGCTCAATACAAGCTTGTTGCGTATATAATAATATCAAATAGAAGCCAGAGTATTATTTCAACTATAGATCACCTTCATGCATATTGCCTCTACTAAAAACATTCGAGTGGATCTTTGTGAACCCGTGATGCATAGATCAGATGGCGGGAAGCTTTGTATTATTTTGTCGCCAAATCAGGCTTCTGACATTGGCCACTTAATTGACGATTTGAAGACTTCCGTACAAGCGGTCTGTATCTCATTCGAGGAGAATATTTCCCCCTACTTTCATAATACAGCAATTACGATACTGGCCCAAGAGAGCAAATTTCGAGTTGTCTGTGTGCGATCGGACCGGCCGATTATATGGATGGAACCCGCCGTTGCCAGGGCCTGTAGTAGTGCTCTCTTGGATGGGTACTGGAATGGTACGATAGATTCGGTTTTGGATGCTTTGTTGTCGAATAGAACCTACTCAGCACTGGAGCTATTTGGTGAGCTGGGAGATGGGCCCCAGAGTGGTTCT
Organism: Bdellovibrionota bacterium; assembly: GCA_044238365.1. Taxonomy (GTDB): domain Bacteria; phylum Bdellovibrionota_C; class UBA2361; order UBA2361; family JBIIDM01; genus JBIIDM01. Next base: position 6,046 of record JBIIDM010000146.1, read on the forward strand.
GACGTCGCCGTTTCGCCTAGAGTGTTGTTTTTCTCACCCTACGGGTCCTGGCTAGTACATAATCAAGTGGACGCCGTCATTGGTGCGGCTTTAAAACTACGGGGTGCTGAGGTCCGTGTTGTGCGGTGTGATGGTTTGTTTGGACATGATTGTTATGTTCTCACCCACTCCGAAGAGAAAGAGAGGGATTGTGCGAATTGTGTTGCCAGTGGGGATGGTTTTTTTAAATCCTTTGGACTTCCGACAATCCAGCTCCGTGAGTGTCTGCTAGATGGCATTAGCGAGGCCATTATGGCATGGGTTAACTCTTTGACCGTTGAAGAGCTTCCCACATGTGAGTATAAAGACTACCCAGTGGGACGGGTTGTTGCGCCTCAGGTTTGTAGTCGGTTTCGCATAACACCGGCTTCACTTGGGACATCACGGGTGGAAAAGATCCATCGCTCAATGATTTTAAATTCAGTTTTAACCTACGAAGCTTGTACAGAAGTGTACAAGTCATGGAAGCCTACTCAGGTGGTAATGTTCAACGGGGGTGGATTTGCACAGGGTGCGGCCTATCATGTGGCAAAGAGTCTCGGGATATCTGTGCTAACCCACGAGCGCGGCTTTAGCGATGATACATTTTTAATGGTAGCAAACGCAATTTGTAGCAACCCAATACCACAGGTGCATGTCGCATATGAGTGGAGTAAAGTTCCCGTTAATCAGGCAGAATTCAATCGGATAGCTGATTTCTTCGATAATCGAGAAAGGGGAAAAGACATTAATTTTAGGCCGTTTTACGAGTTTCAGACCGATCATTCACGGGTTCGAGAAGTACTTCGGATCCCGAAGGATGCACGGATTGTTTCAGTCTTTACCTCCAGCGCGTACGAACTGTTTTATTGGCCTGCCTATAAAAAAGTAGAGCGTCAAGTCGAAATGATTGACGCGCTAATCGAGCTATTTCGCAGTCGCTCAGACTACCTTGTAATCAGGCACCATCCGGCGATCAGCGGCAACTTTGGCGGGCCACCGGAGTACGGAGCCTTGTCCGATGCCTATAAGCAGGCTTTAAACCTACCAGATAATGTAAGAATAATTATGCCCAACGAGGAGTTAACCTCCTATGCGCTAATTTGGAACAGTTCAGCGTGTATTGCTGCAATGTCTACTGTGGCTATTGAGGCTACGGCCAGGGGGGTTCCCACCGCCGTCATGGACGTTTCGCCGTTGCGCATGGCGGTGGCTGAAGTTCTTGTTGAATTGACAGAGGCGGAGATTGAAGTGGTAGTCGAGCGACTCTTGAATCGCTCAAAGGCGGATGCGGATCGACGTGAGGACCTTCAAAGACTTTACCGGGTGGTAAATGGGATGTATTTTAAGTATTCAAACAAGTTTTCCTCATTTGGAATTGATACTGCTATAAATGGGCCATCAATTAGAGTCAGCTCCATCGATCAGTTAGCGGAGGGGCACGATGACGGTTTGGACAGAGTGTGCAATCATATTTTGAATGGCACAACAGTGTATAATTTGCCTATAAAGAGAGAGAACCGCAATGAGGATGAAGAGCGGCGCTTGATAGACGAAAAATTCAGTGAGATTCAAAGTTATCAGGCAAAACTTGATGAGACTATTCAGGTGCCTGAGGAGTACTGCCGAATTGTCACCTATATACCAGGCCCATTGACTGATAATTCAGTTATGATGCGAAGTTTAGTAGGTCAGCGCCTAAAAGTAGGGTTGGCTTTCGAATTGCCGCAGGCGGTTAGAACTGCCGGTGATCTCAAGCGGGCGGTTGACCATTGTGTATCCGAGTTTGTATTTTTTCCATCAGCGCAGATACAGTATGACTCTGCCTTTTTGTCGGCTTCGCAGGATATTCTGACAGCGCATAGTTCGCTTGATGGCGTACTATGCGGCGCGTGGATACAGGAAAAGAAGAGAATTGATGGTTTTATTTTTGGTAAGCATTCTGTAGCGGCTGGGTTTATGACGCTTGAAGCCCGTGGTTTTAACCTGGCAGAGGCAGTATCTCTGTGCGTCTTTCGGGCTTCATTTATCGCAGATTGGGCAAATAGCGTTACTGAAACAACGGGGGTTCTTAGTCTTCTGCAGCAGTGTTTTGAGTCAGATAGGTTTCAAAGATCAATGACTCCGCTGGGAGTCTTGCACTGTGAGCCTCCCTCTTTGGGCATTCACGACTTTTCGGCACTCGACACCCAGTTTAGCAGGGGGCCACTTTTGGACTATAATTCTGCATTCCAGCAGTGGGTAGCTGGTACTATTAAGGAAATTGAAGATTCCGTTCAACTTCTTGGGGTTGGGGACTTTGGGCAGGCAAAGGAAAAACTGGCAGGCGTGGTAGCGGGAAGGCCTGATGTGCCAGCGTTATACTATTTGATGGCCGTTGCAGATTTTCAATTAGGGAATGTTCGAGAAGCCAAGCAGTTGGTTCAAATGTTTTTGAGGCGAAATCCATTGAATCAGGAAGGTATACGTTTACTGAATGCTATTCAGTTAGGGAGTTAGTGCTAACCTGGATTATTCACGAGCCCGCACCAGGATAGTGGTTAAGGCAAAATATTCAGCACCTTAATCACTATTGAGGCGCGTTTCGAGAATAATTCGGGCTAACCCGGATTATTCACGAGCCACACCACCTGAGCGGTTAATGCACTGAATCTTCCGGCGAAAATGAGATTTTCAGACTTCCATGTGTCTCGACACTATGTCA